>JBEGTV010000058.1:0-9206 GCA_041179225.1 Deinococcota bacterium
ACGACACTCCACATTGGGGTGGTGGCGTTCAGAATGGCTGCCATCGAAGCGGTCAGTTTGAGTTGGGCAAAAGCAATTAAAGCAAAAGGAATCCCACTATTTAATACCCCAATCAACCCGTACCAACGCCAGCGATGCCATTCAAGGTTGGCTCGAGACAGGAATGCAAACAGCAGCAAGGCAAGCCCAGCAATCAGCACTCGAGATTCGGCGGTCCAGACCGCGCCGAGTACAGGAGCAATAATGCGGTAAAAAATAAAACTTGCGCCCCAAATGGCGGACAAAGCAATGAGACGCAGCCAGTCGCCGCGAGTCACGCGAATAAACCTTTAGCTTCATGCTCGAGCAACCAGCGTTTGCGCTCCATACCGCCAGCGTAACCCGTCAATTTGCCATTTGCGCCAATGACTCGGTGGCACGGCAAAATCAGACTGATGGGATTTAAGCCATTGGTCATGCCGACGGCTCGGGTGGCTGTTGGTTTGCCAATGAATTTTGCCACATCCAAGTAACTCCATGTGCGACCTATTGGAATTTTTAGGAGCGTCCGCCAAACCAATTGCTGAAAACTTGTGCCGCCCGTATCGGTGGGAATCTGGTGCAGCGCCTCGAGTTGACCCGCAAAATAATCTTGCACTGTTGTTGTCCACGGCAATTTTTGATTCTCGAGAAAATAAGTTCCAAAACGCTTCTCGAGTAGTTTTTTAATCCGCTCGGGGTTGTCGGCAAAATCAAGCACCACCACCGCTTCTTGGTGGGCTACCAACTGAATTTGACCAATTGGAGACTCGAGAAAATCTGTTTGTAAGTTCATAATGTACTCCTACGGCGGTACTCGAGTGATATTTGCATCAAGCGCTTAACAGAGGAACTGATGAGAGCGGTATCTACCCGAACTAAACTCGAGTCCCCACTAAAAGACCTAGAAAACCACGTTGCATGATTCATACGTTTCATTCTGACGTTTTTGCACACATAACGCTACCTGAATCTTGTTTTTCAATTCTCGAGTAGTCCGCATGAAAGTCTGCTACACAGTCCGCATGAAAGTCTGCTACACTTTGCGCCATGAAACTGATTGTTGTGATTGTTCAAGATACCGATGCCAATGCTTTAATTAAAGCACTAGGCAAGGAACGGCTCGAGGTCACAAAATTAGCCAGTACAGGTGGCTTTTTACGCGAAGGCAACACCACGCTTTTAATCGGTGTCGAAGAAGAACGGATGGACACGGTAAAAACCATTCTTAAAGAAACTTGTCGCTCGAGAAAACGCCTTGTCATGCCCACTGCACCCGTGGCGGAGCAACCCGAACCGATGCTTTCCGAACCTGTGGAAGTGCCAGTTGGTGGGGCGATTGCTTTTGTGGTCAATATCGAAGAGACATTTAAGGTTTAAGGTTAAGCTGACTCGCTTGCATGACCCATTCCTGCTTCCAAGCGCCATGTAAGGCAGTCTATCGAGGTGGCTGGTGGCTTCTCGAGCAGAGAACTTAGAAAAGAGAAAATTTGCGCTATACTTTCCATATGAACTTCCATGTGGAACTCGAACAAGAAACCGATGGACGCTGGATTACAGAAATTCCAGAATTACTTGGTGTATTGGTCTACGGCGAAACTCGAGAGCTTGCCAAACAAAAAGCCCAAGCCCTTGCCATGCGTGTACTGGCAGACGGGCTTGAACGTGGACAAATAGCCGCCACCACTTTTTCATTTGCATCATGAGCCGATTTGGAGCAGCCAAAGCCACTCGAGTTTTAGCAGCACTCCAACGAATAGGCTGGAGTATCAAACGCGAAACTGGTTCACATAAATCCTCATCACCAAGACCTGTATTTTCGCTGGTAGAACTAACTTTGGCGGAATTAAGACATTGTAGACAATTTCAATCTAATTTAACATTAGCAAACTAGCTTAATATCAATTTTCTCAGCGAAATACTTAAAAATTGTGAAACAACTAGATATGTTTTTTGCTGTGCCTATCTAACTACATATAAACCCAAAAGTGCTAAATCTCACTGCTTGCAAAGCCATGCAATCCACGTTTGTATGGTGCTTGAAAACCAAGCCCAATTTGTTCTTTTGGCACGCCTCGAGCTAACAGCAATTCCACTACATTTGGTTCAACATTATTGCGTTCCACCCAAATTTGATTCTGCCGAATTTCAATATGCACATACACTGTGAAAATACGCTGCATTTCTTTCCAACCTAGTTTTAACCATTGGTAAACATCGTGTTCGGAATCAAAAATTAGTCGTTCATCAGTGCTTTGACTCGGATTTGCGTATGCAAAAAGGGTTTCTTTGACAATGGTTCTTAGTTGCTCGAGTTCCATAATACAATCACCTCAGTTATTGGATTGTACACAATGATTCGGAGTTTGAAACGTGTGATGGTGCGTTGAACAAAACGGTATTGAAAAAAATCGAGGTATGAATCTTCAGGGATTGCCAAATATAGGATGCGCTTGGGTTCGTTGTGCGCTAAAATATCTTCATAGTTTAGGTATTGCCCAAGTGCAGTATGAAAACTGCTAATTCCAGAATAGCCAGTAAATGTTTTTATTTCAACTGCAATTTTTTCATTTTCGCGTTCCGCAGCAATAAATCGTTCTGCGCCAAGGTCCATTTGTATTCGCACTTCTTCAAGCTCGAGTTTCAAGGGGTCGTCCGTAATAGTCCAACCCTCCTTCTCGAGAGCGATTTTAACGACTTGGTGATATTTGTCTCGAGCCATGAGATAGTGTACCGCAAATTAAAAGGCAAGCATTCCCAATTGCTTCTCACTTGACAATACCGATTCTCATGCTTTGCTTTTATGCTCAGTTGTATGTCACAACGAATACTGATTTTCTTGCTGCTTTTACTGGTCTCGAGTGCCACCGCCCAGAACTTACCATTTACCCGAATCGAAAATGCTTTTGCTGGGAATCCTCATCCGAGTATTTTGCCAGTGCCACAAAAAATAAAACTCGAGACTGGGGTTTTGGCGCTTAAAGACTTGAGTATTAAACTCGAGGGTAATGCACCAGAACTGAGTTGGGCGGCTCGGGATTTGAACACTGAGTTGCGAATGCGTGGGTTTAATTCGCTTTCTTTGACACCTTCCTCAAGAACCATTCGGATTGGGACACTCGAGAATGCGGCACTAAAAACCGAAGCCACGGCTCGAGGCTTAATGCCAGATAAAGCTGAGGGCTACGGGCTTTGGGTGGATGGTTCGGGGGCAAGCATTGTTGGTTTTGATGCGTTGGGAGCATACCGAGGAGCGCAGAGTTTACGGCAGTTGCTTCAAAAAGATGGTTTTTTATTTGCCAGTCTTTTAGATTATCCTAGTTTGCAAAACCGTATGGCAATGATTTATTTGGACAGTGCCAGCCAAGGTGTCAATGATATTCTTGTGCCGTTACTTGCTAAACTTAAATTTTCACACTTGCTGATTATGTGTAATTATGTGCGTTGGGACAGCACCAAAAACATTTGGCATCCCAACGGCGCAACCAAAATTGAGGCACAGCGCGTGGCAGAACTGATTCGCACCCATGGCATGAAAGCCATTCCTTTAATCGAAACGCCCGGTCATGCCCAATGGTTTTTTTATAACAACCAAAACCGTGAACTGATGCAAGACCCAGATTCCAAAGACCCCTATGCCTATAACACCTTGGATGAACGGGTCTACAACATTATTCTGCCGATTTTATCCGAAGCTGTGGATGTCTTCAAACCCGAATTTGTGCATATCGGACATGATGAAGTGGCAGCCAGAGACCGCTTTCCGGGGCGACCAGATGGCATGGCTGTAGGACTAGGTAAACTCTTTGCCGATCATGCGGTGCGCTTACATGCACACTTAAAAACCATGAAGGTTGGTACGATGATTTGGCACGATGTTGCTGCCACCGAGTCACACCGCGAAACCATTTTGCCGCTTTTACCTAAAGACATCGTGATTACCTATTGGAATTACAGCCCGGCAGCAGATTATCCGCTTCTCGAGTACATTCAAAAACAGGGTTTTAGGGCAATTGGCTCGAGTTGGTTTGCAAATAACAACCCAGAAAGCATGGCAAGTGCGACGGCTCGAGTTGGGGCTTTTGGGGCGCTGCAAACCCGTTGGAGTGGGTACTTTGGCAATAATACGATGCTTGATGGTCAGGTTGAGCAAGGTATTGCCTATTTGAATGCAGGAAATGCGTTCTGGAACACCACTGCACCTATTCCCACGGACACTGCCAGCCGTTACCGCGATGCTCGGTTTCCAACTAAAATTTCGCCAGTTGCAGGGAAGCTCTTTAACTTATCTAGTTTAGCCACAAGAGACTTAACCGACACCGACGAAACCCAATGGATTCAAAAAGGGGCAGACACAGACCTCTCGAGTTTACCAACAGGTAGTAATGTTCGGCTTGGTGCGTATGCCTTTGATATAAGTAAAAGTATCATGATGTGGGGTGCAAGACGCGAGTGCCAGAACTTACCCAAAAAAATCAGTCTCGAGGTTGGTAGTACAGCTAGTAGTATTGCCTTTTTACACACCACAGGTTGGTTATCGCCACTGACCAGTCCACGCACCAAAATTGGTTTGTACACCATTATTTACTCGGACAATACCAGCGCAATTATTCCGCTCGAGTACGGCAGAAACATCAGTGCTTGGACAGAACCCTTGGTTCGTACTACACTTTTTGATCCTGTTTGGCGCGGAAAAACCAAGAGCGGCTTAGATATTAACGTGGTGGTCATGACTTGGGCAAATCCTAAGCCGAGTTTGGCAATTCAAAGCATTGTCCTCGAGAGTGCGGGGCTACAAAGTAATCCGACACTGCTTGGTTTAACCCTGCTCGAGTAGTAAAGCTACCCAAATAACCCTAAAAGCGCTAAACTAAATGGATGAAAGAAGCTGAGGGTTTAGCCGAAGTTCGTGCCTTCATTGAACGCATGAAACAACACAACCTTGAAGAAGTTAAAAGTGTGCAATTCCCAGTCGGTGTAGATGCGTACATGCGTGACCGTGTTCTGGCAGGGGACGTTGAAACTGTATCGTTTATGCACCGTTTAGCCTGGATGTTTGGAGTCCAAGTCGGACAAGCTGCTTCACAACTTGGGCAACAAGGCAATACCCCAAGCAAAAAACGAGTTGAAGCGTAAGAGAGGCAAAGGGCGAAAGTAAACCTTCGCCTTTCGCCTTTTACTCGTACTTAAATGCCCTCGAGCCAATCGCAATAAAAATTGCTGCAAAACCCAGTAAAATTAGGGTATGTGGCACTAACTCGAGAATGCTCGATTGCTTGAGAATCACGTTTTGCATGGCGTTTAAGCCCCAATAAGTCGGTAAGAAACGGGCGAGTTGCTGCATCCATTCGGGGGTGACTTCTAAGGGCCACCACAGTCCACCCAGCGCCGAAAGGACATTGACACTTAAAACACTAAACGCTCCAAGTTGCGACGGGGTGCGGGTTAGGGCGGCACAAAGCGCTCCAAAGCCAGCCGAAGCAAAAGCAAAAGCAAAGGCAGGCAGAATCAGGGCGGGCGGGTTGCCCCAACGTACCCCCAAGACCAGATTTGAAAATGTGACCATGATAAAAAGCTGAATACAAAGCACCAAGGTGTTGCCCAGTAACTTCCCAAGAATCATTGTCACCCTCGAGACTGGGGCAGCAAAAAGCCGAGTCAGAGTACCTGCCGTGCGTTCACGCAAAAAAGCCAGCCCTGTCTGAGCGCCAAACAACAGCGCAAACATCAGGGTCATGCCGGGCGCAATTTGTTCTGAACCAGCAATTTCGATCACTTTGCTGTTTTTAACCGTGACTTTTTCACTCGAGACATTGATGATACTGGTTTGTAATAATTCTTCGGCTCGAGCCGCCGCATTGGTATTTGGTGCGGCAATGGCAGCAATGTACGGGGTTTGCAAGCGAATCACAGCCGCCCTGATGCGTTCCATTGCATCCCAGACTCGGGTGTTGCCAGCACTGGTGATAAACTCGAGTTTAATGGGTTTGAGTTGTTCAATATCCGAATCAAAACTGCTCGGTAATTTCACCCAAGCATCGCGGTCGGCTGTGGTTACAAGGGTTTGGGCGCGTAAACCCGCGATTTCAACAGATGCCCCAAGTCTGGTTAATTCGGTTTCAAATGCTTCGGCTTTTGGGGTTTCTGGACGACTGATTAAAATTCGCACTGGTCCAACATCGCTGCTTTGCAAGACCGATAAAATACTCGAGAAGATAATTGGTAAAATAATCAGCATGGCGAGCAAATGTGGTTGTTTCCAGACGTGTCTGGCTTCGGCAATGGCAATGTGCAGGATGGTTTTTAAGGTGTTCATCGTGAAAACCGTCTTGAGAGTTGAAAAGACCCAAAAATCACGCCAACCACTGCCATGCTGCTTAAAACACCAATGGCTAAGAATAAATGCGGGTCATTTGAACCAATTGCGGTGAGTTGAAACGCCTCGATACTCCAACGGTTATAGGTAAATTTAGACAGGGCTTGGGCAATCCCCGGCAGTGTCTCGAGCGGCCACATCGAACCGCCAAGTAAACTCATGACCAGCACAAAGACCAAAGACAAGGTGTTCAGTTGTTCGCGTGACCTTGAAATCCCAATGATGATTCCACCAAATCCGGCTGCTGCTGCGGCTGTTGCCAGCAGCACAGGTAAAACCGCTAATGGCGCTCCCCATGAAACCCCGTAAATCAGGCTCGAGAATAATGCAAAAGCCCCAAGTTGCCAAATGCCAAGTAACCACAGCGCAATAAATTTTGCAATTAAGAGTAAAACTGGGGTGACTGGCGCAGACAAAAGGCGGTGAATCGTACCGCGCTCGAGTTCATCTATGACCCCACCAGCCCCGTTGGTGGCACTTAAGAGCGTAAACATTACACCAAAAGCCACCGCATAATAAGCAAAAATCCCTTGGCTGCGCCCAGCCGCTTCTTTGGTTTGTAATTCAATACTGGCAGTTTGGAATTGCTGTTCAACTTTACCGCGCACCAAAGTTAAGGTATCTTGTAATTCCTGCGCCGAAGCTGGGGCAATGGCACGAACGCCACCAAGAATTGCTGCCCGTGCCGCCTCGAGTTGCTGCATATAACCACGCACCAATTGCTTGACCACTTCGCCACGCTGATGACTGGTGGGGTCTATTAAAACCCGCACCTCGAGTTTGTCGTTTCGCATCAGTTTCGCCTCGAGTCGTTCGGGTAAAATCACTGCCATAGTTGCTTGCCCTGTTCGCACTGCATTTTCGGCACTTGCCGCGTCTGGCAACCTAAAAACCTTAGCAATTTTAGAATCCTCGAGCAGACCACCAATGCTTTTAGCAATTTCACCAGTCCCAACCACTGCCACAGGTAGTGGGTCGGCTTTGCGTGTTCCACCAATCGCATTGCCGATTAAAAGAGTCAAAATAAAAGGCAAGAGTAGCGTTTGCACCAAAAAACTGCGTGAGCGCAATTGCGCCAATAAATCCCGCCAAGCAATCACCCAAAGTACATTAATCACGCAATCGCCGCCCTGTTAATTTAAGAAAAACAGTTTCTAAATCTGGTTCATCGAGTTCCAAATGATGGACATGCGCCCCAAACCCAGACAGCATTTGTAAAATCCCAGATAAAGCATCCTTGGGGTCTTTGGTAAACAGCGTAATCGCGTTGTCCTCGGCGATCAGTTCATCGGCTAAGGTCTTTAGTTGTTCGAGGTGCTTAGGGGACAGTGGTTCGCGTAACTCGAGGCGAATCGGAGCGGTTTCTCCAGCCATTTTTCGCATCTCTGAGAGTGTTCCCTCAGCAATGATTTTACCTTGGTCTATCACCCCAATGCGATGACACAACTCCTCGGCTTCTTCCATATAATGCGTGGTGTACAAAACCGTTAAACCACTAGCATTTAGGGTTTTAACCAAATCAAGAATTTTACGCCTCGATTGTGGGTCAATACCAACCGTTGGTTCATCCAAATAGAGCATCTTGGGTTTGTGCATCAAACCTGCCGCAATGTTAATACGGCGTTTCATTCCGCCCGAAAATGTCCCGACGGCTTCATGCCCACGGTCAGTCAAACCGACTGCCTCGAGCAGCTCATTTGCCCTTATTTTCAGTTCACGCCCCGCAATCCCGTACAAACGCCCAAAAAACACCAAGTTCTCGAGTGCCGAGAAGTCGTCGTAGAGTGCAAAATCCTGCGGCACAATGCCAATCGTGCGTTTGACTCTTGCTTGGTCTTTAACAATATCTAAGCCGTCTATTTTGACCGAACCCAAATCGGGCTTGGCAAGGCAGGATAAAACCCGAATGGTACTGGACTTGCCTGCCCCATTCGGACCGAGTAAACCGTAGACCTCACCGCGTTGCACATGAAAACTCACGTCATGGACGGCAATGAACTTCTCGTAACGTTTTTGCAGATTCTTAACGACCAACACAAGTGCAGTATTCTAACGCAAAAAGAATGGGAAAATACTTACACCCCTCAGCCTCGAGCCGCCAAAGTCTGCAAATGCCGCTTAATCCCAACCCATTCTGACACGAGGATGCTGTACATGGCTGTGTCACGTATCCCCCCGTCGGTGGCTGGCATATGACTGCGAAGCACACCTTCAAAACTTGCGCCAATTCGTAAAATTGCATTTCTTGATCGATCATTGCGAGCATCGGTTTTTAGGGTCATGCGCTGGACTTGCCAAACTTCAAAGGCATACTCGAGCATCAGCAATTTAGCATTGGTGTTGATGGCGCTGCGTTGGGCATCAGGCGCAAGCCAAGTCCAACCAATTTCAGCCGCATCTGGAATCTCTGGTCGTTGCGCTGCCCAAACCCAATACTCGAGATTGCCAAAACGGGTACTGCCTACGACTTCACCTGTAATTGCATTGATGGTGGCAAACGGCACAGCTTGGCGTTGTTCTCGAGCCATAACAGCGCTCTGCACATAAGTGGTCATACCCCCCAAGGTACTCGGTGCATTGGTTAAGCGGTAGACCTCTGGGGCAGACTGGGCAATGGCAAGTAAAGCTGGGATATGATTTTGGCTCAGTGGCTCGAGCCGCACAACCGCATTTTCTAAGGTCAACATGGGCGCAGTTTATCAGGGACTATGGGCTGTGAGCTATGGGCTGTGAGCTATGGGCTGTGAAAAACTCAAAGCTCACAGCTTTTTGTACCGCACGCATCATGTCGGGTCTGATCACCGCATCATGT
>JBEGTV010000059.1:0-9187 GCA_041179225.1 Deinococcota bacterium
AAAAACAGAAAAAGAATTTGGACTTCTTATATACAACGATAGTATTTTTGCATAAAAATCGTTTTTATTGAACTCTAAAACTAATTTTGAAGCTAAATTATTATCAATTTTCAGAGTTCCATAAGACGTATTTGCCTTTAATATTATCGAAAAAACCGTCACATGATTCCGCAAATGCTTTCTGCGGACAAACTCAATAGTATCTTCGCTAAAGCCCAAAGTAGTCGCGTATGCAAGAACTCGTTTGAATGTGGTTAAAAAAACTTCAAAAAAATCATATCCTCCACTATTTCCAATACGCATAGCAAGCATTACTTCGGATGTGCAGTATATTTGATTGTAACTTAATGCTTCTAAGAATATAAATGATTGCGCCAAGCTGTTATACAGAAATTCTTCACGTATTTCGGTATTTTTTCGACGATAAACTAAAACTGAGATAAAAGTTAGGGAAGTTACCAAATACTTTAAGGCATCATTTTTATTTACAATTAAATTCTTTTTTGCTAAAACAGGTTTTTCAAGATACTTTGGTTTACTTTGGAAACCAGCATAATTAATGACTATTCCGTTGATCTGAGGCTTATCTAGTAAAATCTGCATAATACGCTTAATTGAGTTAGGCAGGACAATATCATCATCTGAAAGTATCCAAATGAATTCTCCAGTGGCGTATTTTGTTACTACCACTACATTTGAAGGTCCAATATTTGCTTCCTGCCGAATAATCACCCAATCTAGTCGTGCGTGCTGCACTTGAAAATGCTCGAGTAAAATCTGGCTATCGTCGGTGGAAGCATTATTAGACACAACAATTTCTATTTTATCTGCGAATTCTGGTGGAATCGAACTGATCATAGCCTGTAGCGACTCCTCGAGAAACCTAGCTCGATTATAAGTTGGAATACATAAAGACAATAGTTTCATGGTTTTCCTCGAGTAAGTTGATGTCTTACCCAGAAAAAATTGAGAAACGCTATTGGTAAAATTGCCACCATTGTAGCGATAGGAGCGCCAATAATCCCTATTTTTGGAATTAACAAAAGATTGAGTAGCACATGAATTACGAACCCAATTATAAGCCACTGCACCTGTGGCTCGATAATGCCAATACCATTTAGGACAACCGAGTTCACATTCACCCATGTCCATAGACAAGCCCAACAAGCTAATACAATGACCACATTTGGTTCAAACATTTGTTTCCCAGTCCAGAGTTGTACAAGTGGTTGATGCAGCCACAATAAAATACCACCAGCGCTAATCATGCCGACGACTGTGACCATTTTTGAGCGTTGCCAAGCATTTCTTGCCCAAGCCCACTCTAATCTAGCAATAGCTCGAGTATAAGCCGACTGCAAAGGGGAAAGCCAAGCATAGTGGAGTGTGATAAGCATGGCGAATAACCTTTGCAAAATAACAAAATGCCCAACTTGTTCGAGATTCGTAGCACCAGCAATAAATAACGGTAGGGTGCCAAAAATGCCACCCGCAAAAACTGCAAGTAACCAAAACCAGAGGCTCAAGTGCCAGAGTTCTTGAAAGGTGCTTTGGAAGTCTATGCGCTTTGGTATTTGGAATTTCCATTTGCGCCTGTGGATAAACCATGCTACAGCAAAAGCATTCAGTATAACTGCAACTGCATAGAATGCAAAAACGATAAAACTTAGTTCTGATGTTCTCGAAACCACCCAAACGGTTAGGGCAAGTATAAAAGCCTGACTGATGTCTAAAATGCCCCGTTCAAAACCTTCTTCATAAGCATAAAACACTTGGGTTCCTAAATTAAAAGCAATTGTTAAACCACAAGCAATTGCAAAAAAGAAAAAAATCAAGCGTGAATTTGTTTCGATATTGGGAAGAAAAAGCATGATTAAACCTACAAGTATGCCAAGTATCGTACCAAAAATCAGCAGCAACAACGAAATACTCCAAAATAAGCGTACCTCGAGATTGTCTTGTCCACCTCGGGCATTGAGGTCGGCTAGTTTTAAGCGCAGTGCCTGCCCAAAACCTAAATCCAAATTAGGCATCAGTGTATAAATTGTATATAACAAAGCCCATAATCCAAAGGCATTAGCATCAAGTGTCCGAGCTAGAAATCCTGTAATCAGCAATTGACTGACCGCACTCGAGATTCGCCCGCCAAAAGAAGCAACCGAGCCAAGAGCAAGACGTTTACTCGAGGCTTGGGTAGTCATCATTATGTGCCTTCCATCTCGAGCGGCTGGTACTCAGGTTCCATCCCCGTAATCGGTTGTCCAAAAGCAATTTTGGGATAAACATTGGTATTGGTGTCTATCATAATTTGCAAGAGTTGTGGTTTATTTGGTTCAATCCAGAGCCACTCGAGGGCAGTTTGGATTTCTTCTTCTCGAGAGATTGTTTGCGCCTCAATGCCATAAGCCATTGCCACTCGAGTAAAGTCTGGTGCGTCATAACCCCAGAGTGTGGATTGATAACGTCCATGAAAATAAGATTGTTGAAATTGCCTGACCATGCCATGTGTTTGATTATTGATGACAACCAACTTCATTGGTAATTGATTTCGGACAATGGTTTGTAATTCTTGAATGTTGCACTGAAAACCACCATCACCTGCGATGACCACTACAGGAGCTTGACTGGCAAAAGCAGCACCGATAGCGGCTGGCAAGGCAAAGCCCATTGACCCCATACCGCCAGAGGTTAAAAAGCGTTGATGGGCGGCAATCTCGAGTGATTGGGCTGCCCACATTTGATGCTGACCAACATCCACAATAAAAGCACTGGCAAGGCTCGAGTCTTGAGCGAGTTGGTGCATGAACTGATTAGGGTTAATACCAGTTATGTCTTTTAACTCGAGGGTATCGGCGTACTCAAGCTGCATATTCGTTAATTGTTGCTTCCAACCCGAGTAATCTATGTTCTCGAGCCATGCTGCACTTGTTTGGATTGCAGCCTCGAGAAATGAGGGTAGATTCTCGGTCAGGGTTTCACAACCAACCACACGGTTGTTCATTTCGGCGGTTTGGACATCCACATGAAAAATGGGTTTTCCCCCTTTGAATTCTTTGGTCATTGCTCCTGTTTGACGCACGTCTAAACGGCTACCGAGGACAATTAATAAGTCTGATTCGCCAATCGCAAGGTTCGCCCAACGATTACCATAACTGCCAATCATCCCAACGTGAAGAGGGTGCAAGTAAGCAATGGTATCCACGCCCATCAGTGAATAGACAACAGACACACCAATGCACTCAGCAAACTCGAGGAAGGCTTTGTTGGCTCGAGATGCACGAATTCCACCGCCAGCTAGAATTAAAGGTTTCTTGGCTTGTTGTAAGGCTTTTCCAAGCTGTCTAAGAAATTCAGTGCGTTCTGGAAGATCGAATGGTTGTATTTTTAACTCAAGTTTCGGAATGCCGGGTTCACCAATTTCAACCCTTTGCACATCCATTGGAATGTCAAGCAGTACAGGTCCTGGTCTACCCTCGAGTGCCAACATAAAGGCTTTGTGTAGCATGGATGGGAAGTCTTCCGGGTTTTGGATTTGCCAAGCAGCTTTGGTGATAGGTTTGACCATACTGATAATATCGGTTTCTTGAAACCCTAGTTGCCGAATGGCTTTATCACCTTTTTGTTCATGACGATTAACTTGCCCCGTAATAAACACAGTTGGTACAGAATCAAAGTAGCAACTGCCAATGCTGGTGAGTAAATTGGTTGCGCCAGGTCCACTGGTGGCAAATGCAACACCGGGTAAGCCTTTCATTCGCGCCCAGCCTTCAGCCGCAAAAGCAGCTCCTTGTTCATGGTGCATGGAGATAATCTTAATGCTTGTATGCTGATAAATTGAATCGAGCATAAAAGTTATCATGCCACCAACCAATTCAAACACATGCGTTACACCTTGTTGCTCGAGGTACTTGCCCAAGTAATCGGCTACTTTCATATTGTTTGCCACCAGTGAAGTGTACGTTTTATAGCTTCTTGTAGAGGAATTTCGATATTTAAGCCGAGTTCGGTTTTGATTCGCTCAATACTTGGCACATACCTCGAAATGGTCTTGTTTGGTTGTGGTGGTTGGGCAACTTCGATACTGAAATCTTGAAATTCTCGGCTGACAGCTTGGGCGGTCTCGAGGATTGAACGGCTGTTATCGCTTCCAACATTATAGGCTCGAGTTGATTCGCCATGAAATAAAATTTTAAATAGCCAGACCGTATGTTCTGCCATATATAAGTACGAACGGGTTGGTGTTCCATCGCTAAGAATTTGAATTGGTTTTTGCTGCATGGCTTGTCCGATAAAATTGCCAATCGCAAAATGTGAATCTAGGGGCAAATGAGCGCCTAGTACCGCAAAAGTTCGGCTAATTTTAAAGTCTAAATCAAATTCTAGTTTGGCACAATGAAAGAGTAATTCTGAAACTCGTTTAGCTTCACCGTAAGCGGCATTGTGTTTTGATACATCTGGAGCGCCTAGGTACGTTTCTGGTACATGAGTCATATCTGATGGAATTTGACCATAAACCGCACCACTTGAGGTAAATAGAACTTTAGCTTTTGAATTTACTTGACAAAATTCTATAAAGTGTTTAGTTGCCTCAAGTTGTTGCTCAAAAACTTTGCTGGGTACATCTGTGTTGGAGTTTTGTATTTCTGCCGCAGCATGAATCATAAAGTCCATCGGTTCTTTGGGAAATACAAATGAACTTACATCGCCTCGAATCCACTGTAAATCTTGGTGATTACCAAGGTGTGGCATGGTAATTTTGAATCGTTCTGGGTCTCGAGAAAGTGCCGTGATTCTAAATTTTGTATTAAATTTTTTATTAGATTCAAGTAGTGTTTCGAGAAACCATTTTCCAAACAGACCTGTTGCACCTGTGATAAACCAATGTGAGCCACTTTGCGCTTTGAAATCCGTTTCTAGGCGGTTAAGTATAAAGTCATAATCTATGGGTAACAATGGTTTCATCAAACCCCCAAGCCACTTTTGATGCTCAAAACAATAAAGTCAAGCATTTCTCGAGTCAAACCGGGGTACACACCAATCCAAAAAGTCTGATTCATTACACGGTCAGTTTGCAGGCTACCGCCAACCACCCGATGCACCACATCTTTATAAGCGGGTTGGCGCAGTAAATTCCCACCAAACAATAACCGTGTACCAATTTTGTGCTTTTCTAAATGTTGCACCAAAGCATTTCTCGAGACGGGTGCATCTTCGCGCACTGTTATTGGGAATCCAAACCAACTTGGCTCTGAATGTGGTGTGGCTTCTGGCAGGACTAGGTACTGCTCGAGTGGGCGCAAGGCTTCGAGTAAGTAATTGAAATTTTCTCGGCGCTTAGCGATAAAACCATCAAGTTTCTCGAGTTGTGCCACGCCAATGGCTGCCTGCATATCGGTTAATTTTAGGTTGTATCCGATATGATTGTAAGTATATTTGTGATCATACCCGTGTGGAAGCTCGCCAAGTTGCCAATCAAAGCGCTTACCGCAAGTGTTATCCACACCCGGTTCACACCAACAGTCACGTCCCCAATCTCGGAAGGATTCAACCAATTTCTTCAGTAATGGATTGTTGGTCAGCACCGCTCCACCTTCGCCCATGGTGATGTGATGCGCGGGGTAGAAACTAATCGTGGCTAAATCGCCGAACGTCCCGACCTTCTGCCCATTATAGGTTGCGCCTAAAGCATCGCAGGAATCTTCGATGACCCATAAGTTATGACGTTTAGCAGTTTCCATCACAGATGCAACATTAAATGGATTGCCAAGTGTATGGGCAATCATAATCGCTTTGGTTTTGCTCGAGATGGCTGCCTCGAGATGTGTCGTATCAATGTTATAAGTTGGAATATGAGCATCTAAAAAGACGGGTACAAGGTTATTTTGGATAATTGGATTGACAGTGGTTGGGAAGCCCTCAGCAGCCGTAATCACTTCGTCCCCGGGCATTAAACGGCGGTTCTCGAGCAGTGGGCTGGTCAGGGCTGATAGTGCTACAAGATTTGCACTTGAGCCAGAATTGACCAATAAGCACGAACGCACCCCGAACCATTTGGCGAATTCGCGTTCAAATTGCTTAGCAAAACGACCTGTGGTCAGCCAAAAATCAAGGCTCGAGTCCACAAGGTGCTGCATTTCGGTGTGATCAAAGACTTTGCCTGAAACTGGAACGACACTTTCGTCTGGCACGAAGGTTTTGGTCGGGAATGCCACACCGTGATATTCGCGTACCAACTCAAGGATTTCTAAACGAATTTCTTCTTTGCTTCGGTTCATGATGCACCTAATAATTTCGCGTACCAAGGAATGGTTTTCTCAAGTCCAGCTTGCATTGTGTGTGCCGCAGTCCAACCAAGTAAACGCTTAGCCTTACTTGAGTCGAGGTATTGGTGTTGAATCTCAAATTTAGTGGTGTTCTCGATGATTGGTGTTAGGTGCTTGGCGTTCATGACTTCAAGCACAGCGCTTACAATCTCGAGGACTGTAAATGGTTTTTCTGGTGAGAAATTAAAGCCTTGTCCACGAATACCGTCTTGGTCGGAAGCTGCTGCTAATATCAGGAACGCATCCACCACATCTTCAACAAAAAGATAATCACGCTGCATTGTACCGTCTGAACGCAGTTTAATCGGTTGATTCTCGAGGGTCGCTTTGATTGTACCGGGAATAATCCGACTCCAATTTAAGTCGCCAGCCCCGTAAATATTGCCACACCGAGCAATGGTAACTGGCATAGCGTAAGTGTGGGCGTAAGTCTGGGCGATAATATCAGTACAGGTTTTACTAGCATCATATGGATGTAAACCGCGTAAGGGCATATCTTCGGTATAGGGCAGCACAGGGCTATCACCGTAGGCTTTATCACTCGAGGCAATTACAATGCGCTTGACTTGTTGTTCACGACAAACCTCGAGCAGTTGGTATGTACCTCTGATGTTGGCTTCAAAGGTCTCGAGCGGGTTGTTTAGGGCTGTACCAACAATGGTTTGTGCGCCAAGATGAAACACAGTGTCTACTTCAAATTTGCCAATGGCGCGACGTAACGCCCCAATATCCTCGAGTGCGCCACTGACCACATTGACTTTTTCGATGTCTTTAGAGCGAATCAGTTGACTTTGTGTATCCCAGTCTTGCACCAACGCCACCACATATTTGTGCTGCTCGAGTAAACGCCGCACTAAACTCGAGCCGACCATGCCAGTAGCACCCGTTACCAAAACGCGGTTCATGACCAGACCTTCCACGGAGCTTGACCCGATTGCCAGAGTTCTTCGAGAATTCGTTTTTCGCGCAAGGTGTCCATTGGTTGCCAAAACCCAGCGTGCTGGAACGCCATCAGTTGGTGTTCAGTCGCTAATTTCTCAAGCGGGTCGCGTTCCCAGTAGGTCTCATCGCCACCAATATACTCAAGGATTTCTCGCTCGAGAACGAAGTAACCGCCGTTAATCCAACCTTCGCCAGTTTGTGGTTTTTCGGTAAATGAATTGATTTGACTGCCATTTAACATCACTTCACCGAATCTTGAGGGTGGGCGGACAGCCGTCATGGTGGCGTATTTGCCGTGATTTTGGTGAAATTTAAGCAGGGCTTTGATATTCACATCTGCTACACCATCGCCGTAAGTCAGCATAAAAGTTTGGTCGTTGCCAAGCCATTTTTTGATGCGTTTAACCCTTCCACCCGTTTGGGTGTTTAAGCCCGTGTCTACCAGATGGACAATCCAATTGGGTTGTCTGCCATGATGAATTTCGGTTCTACCAGACGATAAATCTATGGTGATGTCATTATTCTTGGCATAGAAATTTAGGAAATACTCTTTAACAAATTCACTCATGTAACCTAGAGCAATAACAAATTCGGTCACACCATGATGTGCATAGGTGTTCATGATGTGCCAAAGAATTGGTTTTCCACCAATTTCAACCATTGGTTTAGGGCGAACACTGGTTTCCTCAGACAAGCGTGTGCCGAGTCCACCAGCTAGAATAACAGCTTTCATATTGTTTAGAATACCAGCAAATAGTACATTGGCGTGTGTAAAAGCAGTGGTACTGCTTATTACATGGTAAAATTGAGTATGAAGCGCGTGTATTGGCTTGGGTTTTTACTGATTTTCTTGGTTGCCTGTCCACCAGTCCCAACCCTACAAGGCGATGTGACCAATCAACTCGAGACGCTAACCAATCCTTTTTTACACCCAGACCCCTTCTCGAGAAACGTCTGGGAT
This sequence comes from Deinococcota bacterium, assembly GCA_041179225.1. Lineage (GTDB taxonomy): Bacteria > Deinococcota > Deinococci > Deinococcales > JAAFIG01 > JAAFIG01. The sequence continues at coordinate 8,227 of JBEGTV010000059.1, forward strand.
TTACAAACCATCCAAGACCGAGTGCTGATTGCTTCGGGTGACGCATGGAAGAATTCTGGCTCAAACATCCAAAAAATTGATGTGGTTTCCTACTCGAGTAATAATTTTTTCACTAAAGAATTTACAGTGGATGATGAACAAATTCATCGCTTTATTGTCTTGGGTGCAAAAGTACTGATTCCGGGTTTTGACCCACTTGAAGATTGGAGTTTGGGCAATTTTTATACCCTCGAGACACGCTGTCTTGCGCCAATTCCGTGCTGGTCTAAGTCCCGTACTATTCCATTTGGAGTTCATGCGTATGACTTAATTGAGTTTGAGGGTAAGTTATTTGTGACCATTGGTGGGTACGATCCTGAAACCAAACCGGGTGTACTCGAGTCAAGCGACGGTGGGCTGACTTGGAAATCGGTGACAGCACGAGAACTCTTAGGTTTGACTTTTACGCGATTATTTGTTTTTGGAAATGAATTATTTGCCGTCCAAGAAGTTCGGGCAGACTCGAGTACAACTGGATTAGCCAAGTACAGCAATGGTTTATTCTCGAGTGCAGGGGTATCCGATAAGAACCTTGTGCCGGATTTACCTGTAACTTGGCATGGGCGCTTAGGTCGAATCAGTACCTTTAAGAACCGAGTTTTGTACACCGCAGCCAGTCTTGGAGTCAATGTGGCACTTCCTGAATCAATCTACTCAACCGCTTCACTAAGTAGTGCCGAACGCATTGCGTTGCGGATTGATGAACGCCCAACCGACCTGCTGACGCTCGAGAACGAAGTGGTTTTGCTGACCACCCAAGCTCAAGCGGGAGTTTATGTCAATCGTGTGTACACCTCGAGTGATGGTCTGGATTTCAAGGAACAATTTTTGTTCACCTCAAACCGCTTCGCCCGAAGTTTTGAGCGCCTTGGGACATCTTGGATTTTTGGTTTGGGTTGTCTCGAGTCAGAAAATTGCAATG
>JBEGTV010000060.1:0-9139 GCA_041179225.1 Deinococcota bacterium
TGGGCGGGTTGCTGCATATAAACCGTGGTTAAACAACCCTCTAATATCGGTTTAGCCGCTTCAAACACACTGGTATCACCCTGAAAATCAGATAAATCAGATGAAAAACGCAATTGAATTGTCTCGAGTGCCACAGCTAAGTTGTCGGCGTAGTCGGCTGGAGGTGTACCCCGAACCGCAGCCGCTATTGTGGCATGGGGCGAAGTTTCTATCAGTACGGTTAAATCACCAATTTTGAAAGTACGAATGGTCGCATCGCCCATTTGAAAACTGTCTCTGGCAAAATCTTGAATCGCCGTCAGCATCGCAGAAACCAAATCGGCATCGGAATTACTGACCCCTGCTTGTTCTAAGAGTAAACCAGCCTCACGGTGAATCAGCAGCACTTGTTCGACTCGGTACTGCACTGTGTGATACAAAACAATTTCACCAAAAGGCTTACCTGTACGCCAAGACTCGAGCCGCCAAGCAAAACTGCGAGGCGAAACCGAAACATCTAAAACCCGATTAAAATTCTCAAAAGTCCGCTCGAGTAAACTCAAAACCACTCGACGAATGGTCGGCATCAAGACTGGAAAAAGTGCATCTGCAAGTCCTTCAGGGTTAGCCCTAACCGATTCAAACAAGGCTTTTTCGATGGTTGGGGCAAGCACCCGAGCAAAACGCGGGTCTTTAGAAGCCAAATTTAAGGCATCACTTAACACCTCGGCAAGCTCGGCGGTACGCACCTCAGCATCATTTAAGCGGTGTTCTACCGATCCCAATCGGTTACGTTCCTCGAACAAAAGCACTTCCCGCAACACATCAAAAGACGGTTCAGGCAGGCGATCATCCCGAGGTTCAGTCACGCTTTAATCCGCCTCGAGTTGCTGGGCTAAACTGACCATCAAAGCCGCCAATTTAGCCCTATCTTTTAAGCGCAAGGTTTCAAGGTCTGCCATTGCCTGTTGGTGCTGGGCTTGTAACTGACTCACTTCGCTTTCGATTAACTTATTCAAACGATTCGACTCGGCGTTCAGTGCCTTATCTTGACGTTGACTCTCGGAACGAATCCGCGCCTCAAGTTCATCCTTGGTAGCGGAAAGTTCACGTTCCAAATCCTCGGAACGCTTCTCGAGTGCCGAAACTCGGGCTTCTAGCGCTGACAAGTCATTGTTAAAACTGCGTTGTTGCTGCCCAAAAAGAATATCACGCACCTGCTCGAGACTGGGGTCAGCCCGAGGAACAATGGGATCGCTGCTTGCCGAAGGCACAGAATTAGGTTTTGTCGCCATGTTAGAACAATACTGTATTCAGACACAATTTTGGAAGTGACTAAACAACAATTTTAGAAGTGGCTAAACAACAATCCCTACGGTAACAACGCTAAACGCTCGGCGAGAAGCGCAAAATACCCATCGGCATCCACGGTCATTGCCACAGCAGTATTGGCTTTATGCTGCGTCACGCTGTACACATCCACCACAGTTCGCCCAAAAGACGCGCCGCTCGAGTCATCCACCACAACATGCAAAAATTCGGTGGTAAAAAGTTCGGGTTTAAGTAAGTACGCAATTACACACGGGTCATGCAGCGCAGGACCCGCATAACCATAGCGCTTAGCATAGGCAACCTTAAAAAACTCGAGCAGTTCAGCAGCCACTAAACTGGTCTTGTTACCGTTTGCCCGTATCGCTTCAATGTGCTGCGGTAATGCCAACGCCTGATGCGTGACATTCAAACCAAACATCATGAGGTCGCAACCCGATTCAAAAACTATTTTCGCCGCATGAGGGTCGCAAAGGATATTAAATTCGGCGGCTGGCGACCAATTGCCAAGTCCTGTACTGCCGCCCATCAGCACAATTTGCTTAATTAACGGCACAATTTTTGGCTCAAGCCGCATCGCCAGTGCCACATTGGTCATCGGACCAACAGGGCAGAGTGTAACTTCGTGCGGATGCGCCAAAATCGAATTGATTATAAAATCCACACCTCGGGTCTCCTCTGCTCCACGCTTCGGCTCGGGCAACTCAGGACCATCTAAACCACTGCGCCCATGCACAAATTCAGCCGAGATTCGACTCGAGACAAGCGGCAGTGGTACACCCGCATAGACTGGTACGTTTGAACCGCAGAGTTCCCGAATTTTAAGAGCATTACGCAAGGTATTTTCTAAACCCACGTTGCCGTAAGTAACCGTAATTCCCAGCACCTCGAGTTCAGGACTAGACAATGCCAACATGATCGCCAGTGCATCATCATGACCGGGGTCGCAATCCAAAATGATTTTCATGGGTTCAGTCTACAAATTTTTAGACCCCAAAGAAAACAGTAGAAACACCAACGCCATGCAGACCGTAAAAAAGACACAATCTCATGAGATTGTGTCTCTATGTGGTGCCGAGGAGGGGACTTGAACCCCTACACCCTTGCGGGCGCTAGTCCCTGAAACTAGTGCGTCTACCAATTCCGCCACCACGGCACACGTGGGCAACAAAAGATACACGCTATTATGAACAACGTCAAGTACCCAACAAAACCCAAAACTCGAGAATCCGTGATTCACGCCTTAAATGGGGGGTATTGCGTTTTTCAAAAAGTCATGATAAATTCTCGTCCGCGTTACCGTGTTCGGAAGTAGCTCAGCGGTAGAGCAATCGGCTGTTAACCGATCGGTCGTAGGTTCGATCCCTACCTTCCGAGCCAAGAGAAAACCCTGTCAATGACAGGGTTTCTTTTTTTGCTGGATCGCTCCAATTGTGGCAAATTCTGGGCTGTGACCTGGCTGTGACCTGAATCGGCAATTTAGTCGGTAGGAAACAAATCCACCATCTCTGCCTTAATTTCAGACTCGAGAACATGTCGATAAACATCTAAGGTGATGCTGATCCGAGCATGTCCCAGAATTTTTGAAACCACCTCAATCCTCATGCCACGTCGAAGCATCAGAGTCCCTGCTGTGTGTCGTAAGTCGTGTAGACGGAACTTTGGTAGGGCAATGCCAGTAGAAATGGCTTGCTCAAGTTGCTGATGGTGTTTACGATTGACTGAGCGTAAACACGATTTAAGGTTCTTTGGGTTTGACCATTTCAACAAGCTGCTCAAGGCTCTCTCCAGATTATCTGGATGGGTATAAGTACCAAGCACTGTTGCCATTACAGCGTCGTTTGGTATAAGTTTTGTCTGTCGTAAACTGGCTTCATACTCCATTTGTTGGTAATGTTGCTCGAGAACCAGCAAGACACTTGGAGGTAATGGAATATCACGCTTGGCTGCATGTGTCTTTAGAAAATCGTTTATCACAGGCTTGTTATTCACAACCGTGAGATTTTGCCTTACCCTAAGTTTTTGGTTTTCAAAATCAATATCGCACCAACGCAATGCCATCACCTCCCCACGACGTAAACCCAAGGAAATACACAGAAATAAGGCAGTCCATAGTCGACCAGCACCTGCATCTTGGAGGGCTTTTCCTACTTGCTGAAAACGTTGGGCTTGGTCAAATTCTAGCGCTATACCTACGGGAAGACCCTCACCTCGCTTTGCTTTTAACGGTCGAATTGCATCGGCTGGATTGATGTAAAGCAATTGCTCACGTACTGCTTCAGAAAATACTGCTTTAAGATGAGATCGGACTTGCTTTTGTGTACGAATTGCCAGCAAACGTCCTGTTGGTTTGGGCTTACCTCGTCCACCAAAAAATGTGGCTCGATTTGCCAAGCGGATAAACATCTGTTTAAGATCACTAGGGCGAATTTGAGTTAGTTTTATGTCGCCGATTTCCTCAAGTGCATAGCTAAGATCATACTTGTAGATACGTTTTGTGTTGTCTGCTAGGTGCGTTTGCTGCTCTAGCCATCGTTCAGTATATTCTCGTAAAGTGACTTTATCAGGAATAGCCAGTACATTGCGTTCATGGTCTGCAATCGCTTTTGCGCGGTCAGTTTTTGCTTGTTTTAGCGTATCGGTTGTGCCAGTAAGTCGTTGCTGTTGACCTTTTCGGTAGCCGACTGTAACTCGCCAACGGAATAAACCGCTTGGCAAAAGATCTATCCCCTCGGGAAACTCACGTTTTTGTTTTTTTGACATATGACTCCTGTTCGTAAATAAGTAAATTTATCTATTGTATTCGTGTTTAAGCAGATTTTTGAAGCGAGTTTGACGTGCAACTCGTAGGTATGTTTGTGATGATTGGGATCACTGGGAGATATGGGATTTACCTGTTGACCACAGGCTAAATCAATCCCCCAGTGATCTTATGGGTTGGGATTTAGCTGGAAAATTGCTCGAGCCAGTAATCAGTGATGGACTCGCTTAACTGCGTGTTTGACGATATAATCCCATCAGTCCCATCAGTCCCATCAGTCCCAACGTTTTCGATGCTGTCACCTGTCAGTATTTGCAAAACACAATCTGGAGTAACATGCAAAACACGCTGTTTACTCCCTCGGATTGTACGTTTTACAGCATACGATTTGACATCAGTGTATATCAATCGTTTTGCGGCGACCTCGCGCCATAATGTTGGGGCTGTACGTACAATTGCGTCACCGGCAGAATTGGAGAATCGGGTTAGCTCCGAATAGATTGCGTTGGGCTCAAAGTAAATAACTGGATCATCCTGTGTGGTTTGCTGCCGTATCCAGCCAACACATCGACCACGCGGTTCCCATTTAATTCGGGTTTGTTCACCCAATCCGATAGTTTGACTGCGCCAACCCCAGTTTTCGGGGGCAGTTGGTGTCTCGAGACCCGAATCAGCGTTCCGAAAGTGAATCCTGCCGGACAACAGCATCCCACGAATCAGGCTGGGAAATCGAGTGGCTGGATCAGTAACAGCGTGTTGTTCAACCTGTGCAGCAATGATTTTTTGCAGTGTTGCACGCAATTGGCGATCTAGGTTATCCAGTTCTACTGGCTCAAGACAACCCATCTCGAGTGCAAATTTTGACCACAACTGGAACGTTGCCAACACTTCTGCGGCTGCTGTGATGTTTCGGCGGTGTGATGCCACAAAAATCGATTCTGCATTATCAGCATCAACTCGGAACTGCTGACGGTAGCCATCCAAATCTCGAGCTAACCACTGGACAAATGCTGCCATTGCACCAGCCAACACCCCATCACGCCCAATATTCGACACTGCCCGCAATCGCTCGAGCAGGACAGCATTTTTTGGAATCTCGAGAATCAGCAGCCGCGCACGTAGACTCTTGCCACTGGGAACATCCTCCCCCGTGGAAATGGTCATCCCTCGCGGCGGCATGACTGGACGCAGATGCAAATCTGCACCCATTCTCGATTTCCCACCACCATTACCCTGTGCGCGTAGCACACGATTTGATCGGGTATTGAGTTCATTCACATGTTGGCGTGACCCCTGCGGCTGAAAATCATCAATGACGGCTACAGTATGTTGCGCCTCAAACAACAATCGCTCAAGGGCATTTCCTGTGGATTCCCATTGTGCGGTTAGGGCATCATAATGGGCTGTTGGCGCAAAATGTTGCAATACCATTGCTGCTAGACCAGATTTTACCGCACCCGTGAGACCATAGAGATACATGCTAAAACGTGGTGTATCAATCACAGCCCGATATGCTGCCAGCCACAACAACAACGTGATTTCTCGAGGAGCAACATCGAGACACACTAAACTGGCGCGTACTGTACGGCGAGTATCCTGCTGTGATGACGGTGGTGTTGGCAGGGCATAACGCTCGAGCGCCCCAGTTAGTTTTACAGCAATTTCTGGTACGATACCATCTGCACCAATGCCCCCTGACGCGCTGAGATAAACCCAATTACCATTTATTTTTCGCCAACCAGTATGAGTATATTGTGTCTGAAACGTGGTTTTTCCAGCACTTAGAACCTGAACTGCCTGTCGCAGCTTGTCTCGAGTACCCGCACCAGTTGCCACAATTGCTACTGCACCCCAACTGGGTACAACCCACTGCATAGCTCCAAATTGTTCGGCAGGAATTTCGCATTCTGGTAGATCGCGTTCATCACGTAGTTTCCCACCAATCCGAAACACTCGATACTGATTGATGCCATCATCACATAGCAGTTCGGTTTTGATTGTTGCGACAAAATTACACAGTGCTACACGTTCAATATTGCCGTCAGGGAACTTTCGAGACTCGCAAATACAGCCATCTACAACCGTGAACCGCTCGAGTAGTTCGCGTTTTTCTTCAATATCGGTTCGGTGAATATGACGTGGAGTGCGCTGCCCAGCCTCAAAACCATTACGAACAGTTACTCGAGCCTCGTCCCGAGATAACCCTGATTCAACCCCAGCAGCCTCGAGCAATTCAATGGTTTTTTGCGTATCTAGTGTCCTATTGACACAGATTTGACCCATGCTAAAAGCCTGTCGGTTTAGCGTAATGTTACGAGTTGACATTTTTGCGTTTTTTATCGTGGAAATAGCACGATTGAGGTGATGCCCTACATCAATCGCATAGCCTCGAATTATAGTTTCACTCTCGGTCAAGGCATTTTCAAACTCGTCGCAGGTATATCGTCGGTCACGATAAATCTCGAGAATGCGGGTTTGGAACGGGGTTGATTTGTTGTGCCAAAACCCAGGTAATCGCATCACCCGTGGTAAATCGCATACCGATGAATCACTATTTAGAATAGCAGCAATGCGTTTTTGGAGGAGTTTAAATTGTGTGACTGGAACATCATCTACACACCAATACGCGTGAAAACGATCAGGCGATGAATTGATTACAATCGTTGGGAGTAATGCAATTTTTTCGAGCGAGTCGAGTGGTATTCCGTCTAAATCAGCAAATAATGCACGTATTCGTGTGGTGTTCGCCGCATTTCTGGTATTCGGTTTGTCCTGTTGATTGACTGTAAAAAATATGCCAGCCCCGTCAAAATTCAGTTGCGCGAGACGAATTTGCTGTGATTCGATAGTACCAGTTCGGACTGAAATCAGTTCTGGACGTTTTTGATCAGAATCATCAAACGTCTGAAACGTGATTGTTTCGTGAGAGGGTGACAACACGTCTAAAAAACGTTCTACCTCTTGCAAATCTGGTTGAGCATTCAACAACGATCCAACAGCAATTGTATGGTTCAAATCTACACGCTGTGGTGCGATTTGTTGTACAATTTCTGTGGAGATTTCGTTGTTTTGCCCCGTGCCGCTAACACGGGGCAGCATTATTTCACCCCTCGAGACTGTGACTCGAGAAATGCAATCAATACGTTTTTTACGATTAGAATTCGTCTACCAGGTAACGCTGGCAGTTCTCCAGCATCTACCCATTCTCGAATTCGGTTGTGTCCAACACCTGCTAGTGCCGCCGCCTCGAATGTATTTAATGTAATACATTCAACGCGTTCTAAATTAATATTTTTCACGATAACGCCCCTATCATTGTATAGCTGGGGGTACTATTCCTCCAGCAACGGTCGAGTTCGAGAACTATAGCGGTCGACTCGCGTTACAATAATGGGGCAATTGGTCTTACCGCAGGTCGCAATGAGAGCGGTGTAGGAACGGGAATTTGAATTAATTTCCAATTCCATATTCGATTCGTGTGAAACGACAAAAGTTGCTGTGGTACGTGAGTTACAGCCATTACGCGCTGTAACAATTTCAATAATTCCAGAATTGTGGCAATTCCGCCCAGAATAGATTTTACTATTCGGCGCAACGTTTGTGATAGGCGTTTCAGCTGCTGAACGCGATTAGATGCAATTCCCTCTAAAAATAGTAGCGTTCCCAAGCCCAATAACCAGATTAAACCGACGGCATCGGACCGCATTAATGGAATCAGTAATATGCAAATAATCCATATCACTGCACTGCACCGTAATAGCGTTGCCCACGGTGCAATTTTTTTATCCAGCGAACGATCTGGATCATCTACGCTCTCCTGATCACCGCTGGTGGTTGGCTGTTTATATTGCGAAATCTTTCCAAAAAAACCCAAAAACCCCGCTAATAGTGCGGGCGTTTTTGTGAATTGCTGAATCAATAGGTGCATATAGGTACACAAACATACCATGCGGGATAAAAATTGTCAATAATTAAAGCAATTTAATTAAACTAAAGTATAATTTTAATAACAACTCAATTGTCACACAATTAGCAGAACCACATGATTACTGCTCCATGAAGCAATATCCCCAACCAGCCCAAAAATCGAATCCCAAAAGTGTGTCTGTTCCAGGAATGAATCTGTTGTTCTAGAGTCAACAATTGGTTGTGCATAGCAGCTTGAGTTTCAGGTTTCTGTTCTTGGAATGGTTCTATTGGGTATAGAACTGTTTGGTGGTGACTCGAGAAGAGCCAAATCATCACAGCTAGTACAATAATTAGATACGCTAAGTCTCGAATCCAAAATACTAAGCCATCCCTAATTTGAGAGTTGAAATAACTACCAAGCAATATCTGCGCTCCTAGCTGCCAAAATAGAAAGTCTCGGGTTTTTCCTCGTATCAGGTCTAGCCGTTTTTGAAGCTCCAGAATCATATTCGGTAAATGAATTGGTTCATCTCTTATTTCGTTGTGCATTTTCTCACCCTCTGTATTTCTGGTGTGTCAAGCCATTGCTGCCATAAGTTTAGTAACGCCACCAGATCAGGGTCTATTTCTATGCCACACTGTTTGCATTTGAAGTATTTGCCTTGGCGATTCCCAAAACTCGAGTCAGAGCAGGCAGGACAAGTTTGGCTCTTGTAATTTCGGTCTAAAATGACGACTTTCTGGTTTTGTCCTACCATACCCTCGAGATGCTCAAGTAAATGCCACCAGTCGAGGTCATCAATGGTTTTGCATTTACTCGGATTTGTATAGAGTCGCGCTACATCTAACGATTCGGTGATGATTACATGTTGGTCAGAACAAAGGTTCTTTAATTCTTCAAACATCGCCACCCGAACCTTCTCGCGGAATTGTTGACCGCTAAGAAGAGCATCATCGAGTTTTTTTTGTAATGCCAGTAGGCGCATAGAATCTCGAGAATCACTTTTAATGGCAATCTGTAAAGCTCGTACCGAGTCAAGTAGTTTTTGTAGGTCTTGGACTTGGAGTTTCCAACTATTGTTTGGATGTAGGTTGGGAATAAACCCCCAGTGTTGTGAAGTCATGAAAACGACAAATCTACTCCACCCAAAATCAAGCACG
>JBEGTV010000061.1:0-8989 GCA_041179225.1 Deinococcota bacterium
CACTAAAAAATGAAAATGCCTTTGGAACTTCACCTTGTCCTAATGCTTCTTGAAATGATTCGATTACTTTTTGTATTGTCATATTTTTCCACTCCTTTATAAACTAATTCAATCTTGTAGCAAGATAAATACATTATATGGTACTTACACACTATTGCATAGGTACTTACCTAATGGTATGGTACTCGTATGAAGGCTATCTTGGATAAAAAGATGAAAAAAACACTCGAGAACATTAAACAAAGTGATGAGAATTGCCCTGTCAGGAAAACCCTAGGTGTGCTGGGTGGCAAATGGAAATTGCTAATACTTTTTCAAATCAATAATCGAAAAATACGATATGGCGAATTAAAAAGAACCATCCCCGGTATTAGTGAAAAAATATTTATTCAGGAATTAAAGTTCTTGGTTGATAATAAACTGGTTAGCAAAGAAATATTTCATGAAATTCCTCCTCACGTTGAATACAGTCTTACAAAAATGGGGCTGGAAACCTTACCTATTGTAGATTCATTGGCACAATTTGGTCTTGCAAATTTAGGCTCATAAGTCAGAGATAGCGATTTTTGCATCGTGTACGGTATGCAAAATCTTCATATGGCTACCTTCCTCGTGGTGGAGTGAAGTAGCCACTATTCTTTCTTTTTGCTGTGAGGGACATTAAATACCGACTTTTGACCAATTGTAAGGTTCTCGAGTCAATTCGCGCCCTCAACAACGAAATCTTGTGGAAAAAAATCGAAGCCAACTCAAATGGTTTTCCGTGGGTTGAAGAATAAAAATTGAAGTCCCCTAAAAATAAATTCGCTCAACCAACTCGAGCAAATCACCCTTGGCTGGATCACCATTTTTGATTCGCTTTTTTAACTCAAGTGGCGACAACCAAAAATACTCAGAAAAGTCGATAGAATTCATGTCTTTAACAGTCTCGAGACGAATTTCAAAGACCTTCATAAAAGCACTTAAGGTTGTCTCAAACGGCGATAAATAAGCCAATTCGCGCCACTTGAGCAAATCAATATCTTCGTTAATCTCCTCGAGCGTTTCGCGCTTAAACGCTTCAAAGTATGATTCGCCACTTTGGACATGACCACCAACGCTCATATCTAAACAATTCGGAAACATGGTTTTATGTGCAGACCGACGCGGAATCCATAACTGCCCGTGTGAATTCACCACAAAGGCATTGACCACCCGAACTGGTAAGCGTTCAGCCCAAGCTCGAGTTCTCGAGACTTGCCCGACAACCTGATCGTTTGAATCCACTAAATCAAGAATCTCGTCGGTCATGCAACTGCTAACTTTGGACGCTCGAGAATTTTGAGCATTGGAATTTCTTGGCAATTGGTCTGAAACTGACAGCGTGTGCATTCGGCATGAATCTCTGAAGGTAGGGTTTCGACTTCTCTGGGAATTCGTAAAAACCCGCATTTCTCAAAAAAACGTTGCTCGTAAGTCCAAGCAAATAAGCGCTTCAAACCTAAATCTCTGGCAAATCGCTCCGTGCCAAGCACCAACCAGCGCCCCAAGCCTTTGCCTTGAAAACTCGGATGGATCGCCAAGCCACGCACTTCGGCTAAATCTGTCGCCATACGGTGTAACCCAACGCACCCACCTAACTCACCGACATTATTCTCGAGAATCAAGAATTCATGAATTGTAGACTCGAGCAGTTCATGACTACGCTCAAGCATCCGCCCTTTGTCTGCCCAGTATTTGACCAAATCATAAATTTTCGGTACATCATTGAGGGTGGCATGACGAAGGTCAAGCGGGAGATTGGGATTGATGTTTGGCAAATGAACCATTGGACTAAGTTGCAACACATTGACCTCCATTTTCGTTGTCACAGTTTGACCTGAACCGTAGGGGCGAGGTATGCCTCGCCTTGCGAATTGATAATTGGAACAATTTAATTTTGGAATTTGTTTTTGTTTGGTAGTAAGTTAAACATTTTACGGTTTTGAATTTTAGATTCGTTGGGCGGCGGGTTAGGCTTCTTGACCATAAACACGCACCTGACGGGCATGGTCGCGTGCCTAACCCCTACGGCTGGATGTGTTTTCTTGCCTCGAGAATGGCTTCTTGGACGCGCTTTGGGGCTGTGCCACCATAACTGGTTCTCATCATCACGCTGGATTGCACCGTCACAACCTCGAGCGCTCGAGCATCGAGTTTTTTATGGGCGGCTTGCAGTTCGGTTTCCTCGAGTTGCCAGAGTTGCCGATTTGTTTTAACGCATAGCCCAACGAGCTTTCCCACAACTTCATGGGCTTCACGGAATGGCACACCCTGCCTTGCAAGGTAATCTGCCAAATCTGTAGCCGTGCTGTAGCCTCGAGCGGCGGCAATCTCCGTAACACTAGCGTTCCAAGTGCAGAGCGGCAACATGTCGCTGTATAACTCGAGAATCACCTCGAGCGTGTCAGCCGCATCAAATACTGGTTCTTTATCTTCTTGAAAATCTTTGTTATAAGCAAGCGGTGTGCCTTTGACCACGGTGAGAAGCGCCATTAAATCACCAAAAACCCGTCCAGCCTTACCACGAGCCAGTTCTGATACATCAGGGTTTTTCTTTTGCGGCATGATGCTGCTGCCTGTCGTGTGCGAATCGGGCAGGGTGATAAAGCCAAATTCAAAACTCGAGTAGAGAATCAGTTCTTCGCTCAGTCGGGATAAGGTCGCCATGCAAATAGCACAAGCACTCAGGTACTCGAGGGCAAAGTCACGACTGCCTACAGAGTCTAAACTATTACGAGTAGGCGCAGCAAAACCAAGTTCAAGCGCAGTTTGAAAACGGTCTATCTGCCAAGGTGTTCCCGCTAATGCCCCAGCCCCAAGCGGAGATTCGTTCATTCGGTTAGCTGCGTCAATAAACCTCGAGATGTCACGAGAAAACATTTCAAAGTACGCCATGAACCAATGCGAAACCAGAATTGGCTGAGCTACCTGCAAATGTGTGTAGCCCGGCATGACAATCCCCATATTGCGTTCGGCTTCGGACAACATCACGGCTCGTAAAGTCTCGAGTTTCTGGGCGGCACTGTAACAGGCTTTTTTGACCCACAAGCGAAAATCCAGTGCTACTTGGTCATTTCGGCTTCTGGCGGTGTGCAATTTGCCAGCCGCAGCGCCAATCAGTTCACGCAGACGTGTTTCGACGTTCATATGCACATCCTCGAGTTCGGTACGCCACGGGAAAGTCCCCGCTTCAACTTCTTTGAGAACTTTTTCTAGCCCCCCCAGAATTTCTTGTACTTCGCCAGTCTCGAGAATCCCGACTGTACCAAGCATTTTCACATGCGCTTGTGACCCTGCAATGTCCTCAAGAACCAGTCGTTTATCAAAATCCACACTGGCATTAAAAGCCTCGACGAGTTTGTTGGTAGCAGACTCAAAACGCCCACCCCACGGTTTTTTATTGATTACTGACATTGTTCTCTCCTGACTCCTGTACGGCTTGCTCGAGTAAATCCAGAATTTCTAACTCTCTTGCCCATTCGTTTAAGTATTTAAAGTCTAAATTTGTTTGCTGCATTCGCAGTACCCCCAGAACATCCCGCCATTGACGCTCTGAACCATCAGACAAACGAAACCACTCGAGTTTTCTGAGAATGCTGTCTTCGGCAGTAATAAAGTTCGTTTCTTCGGTCACAAAACGACGCTCAAAACTCTTTTGGTCATAGGTTCTAACGGTCAAAGGAAAAATATCTATTTTAATGAATGTTTCTAAATGTATTAAATTAAAAGATTGACCTGCTTTTAAGGCTTCGGAGATTAACTCAGCATCCACATAGTAATTTGCTTTTAAGGCGTTTGTAAAAGCTGTAACGTGTTTTTCTTCTATATTTGCAACTAAATCCGCGTCCATTGTGGCACGAGCAATACCATGCACACTGCTGGCAAGTGAACCACCAACGCGATATGAAATCCCAAGCTGCTCAAATACGGCAATCAGTAGTCGCAGTGCTTCAAGTGATTCATTCACGATACTGACTCCCCAATGCACCTCGAGCCAATTTTTGACCATAATGCGCTTCTAACCAGCGCTGCAAACCAAGCTCCCCATGCCGATTAACAAATTGTTTTCGTGATAAATCAATAATATTTCTCGAGAACCGTAACGCTAATTTTAAGCGTGCCTCCGAAGTCAAAGCTCGCAGCATCTCGAGATGAACCGCCTCGATTTTGGGATGGGTGTCATTCATTTGGAATTTCCTTTGACCAGCCGAAAAATAATGTAGGACACCAGTGCAATGCCCACAAACACAAAAACTCCTCTGAAAGTCACGTCAAAAATTGAAGGAATTCCAACTCGTCCGCGTCTGCCCAATGAAATCATTTGTTGTAGTTGAAAGGCTTGAAAAATCCTAAAAAAATCAACCGCAAAATAAATGGTCATCACAGCACCAATCACCAGTGCGAAACCAAGGGACTGTGGTGATTCTATTTTCATACAAAATCCCCTTTTGGTGGCACTCGAGAAAACAAGTATTTTCGCATCGTAATCGGTTTAGGGCTGTTTGGATTGGCATGAGAGTAACTAAAACTCGAGTCAATAAAAAATCCGATTCGTTCATAGAATTTGACTAAGCCCGATTCATCGGTACGAACTGCCAAACGCAATTCTTCACAACCACGGTTCAAGGCACGAATCATCACTTCGTTGGTCAGCCATGTGCTAAGCCCACGCCCACGGTACTCGGGCAGCACCGCTAACCGCGCCATCTCGAGAGCAACGGGGAAACCATGTTCAAAAACAGGATAGATTCGTACCACGCCAATGGGTTTTCCCGCTAATTCCATGATGATAATTTCGCCATCCTCAAGGCTTTTTAGGACAACCTCGGCAGTTTCTTGGTGAGCGCTCGAATTGGCAGGTTTACCCACCCATGCGGCTCGAGTCAAAGCTGCAATCAATTCTGCATCCTTAAAAGTTGCGTCTCGAAGGGTTGGAATCACGAGAAAAACACGCCCTCAAAGAATTCTTCTGCCACCATTGTATGCAGTGGAAAGGCAAGCTCACTAAACTTCTCAAGAATCGTAATTTCTGAGGTTTCAGAAGATAGACTCAGCCCCTCGAGAACATTAACGGGTTGAATTGGCGCAATTCCAAAAATAAGGATTGTACTGTCTGGTGCACTATGAACTCGAGTCAGACGAATACTATCTGGGTTTAAGACCAAGCCTGTTTCCTCGAGAACTTCTCTGGCAGCCCCAGTTTGCCAAGATTCACCAAAGTTAATAAAGCCACCCGGAAGCGCCAACTGCCCTTCGCGGGGCGGGATGCTACGGCGAATCACCAACAAACCCAAATTATCTGGCTCGAGGCGCACAGGCACAAGCACCACCGCGACAGGCAACGGGTTTTTGTACGCAGTACGTCCACAACTCGAGCAGGTACGGGCAAAAACGGGTTGCGCCGTGGGGTAAACCGAACCGCAAAAACCACAATGTGCAAAAGAATCAGTCATAAATCAAGGAAATCCGCAAGTGATTGAATTACAGTTATGGATGGAATCAATGATAAGTGCTTATCGAGCGAATACACAACAAAATTATGTTCAATTGCCAAAGATGCAATCCATAAATCGTTGTGTGGAACAGAAATTCCTATGCGTTTGAGTTTTGTTTTCTGTTCGCCAAAAATTTTGAGTGTTGCATCAGAAATCCGAATCATAGACACAAAAGATTCACCAAGAAATAGCTCAAGTTCAGATTGATTTTCAAGGAATCGAATACCATCGAAAAAACCAGCATAAAGTTCGGCAACCACCACACTTGGCAAACCGACTTCAGATGCAAATTCAAGGATTTTCTTTGTGTCCTCGGATTGATTCCGTTTGAACAATGAATATGTATTTGTATCTAACAAAACTTTAGACACTATTCTTCCTCGACCACTTCTTGTAACGAAGCGACACTTGCTTCAAAAGCCTGATATTCTGCTTCTGACCATGTACCCGCCAGATGACTCAAATCACGTTGTTTAGTTAATAAGCTCAAGCGAATCAAGCGACGAGCTAATAACTCAGGGTCTGTGTGTAAACGCTCTGCCTCTGCACAAAGCAAATTTTGAGTTGTTCCACTAATTTCTAAAGTCATACAGTCTCACCTCTGCCTTATCTTAGTTGAAGAAAATTAAAACTGCTCGAGATTAAATAGACCACGCAGCATTTTGCAGCACAACCCTGTAACCGTCAGGGTCTTGAAAAGTTTTTCCGTTTACATCCCAGTATGGATTGTACGACTTTACAGACTCAAAACCAGCTTTTTGCATTTGCCCAATAGCCTCGAGCCAATCTGCTTTGTCTGGCAAGTAAAAAACCAGTAAATTATCTTGGGTCGGAGCGTCTGGCACAATATGACCCTGATGATGTGTAAACTCGAGATGGTAGATTGCACCTTCTAAACCAAGCATCACACCATCAAAACCATTGTGGTCTTGGAAATCAGCAATGACAGAAAACCCAAGTCCATCACGATAAAACCGCACAACATTCTCGAGATTATTGGTGGGTCGGGCGATTCGGATTTTAGTGGTTAGGTCTGACATTTTTCCTTATTGGTCTCGAGGTTAGCAAACAATAGAGCCTTAGAATGTTGTTAGGTAACTTCAATGATTTCACAATCTTTGATTTGGATAAGCCCTAGATGCAAAATATGTGGTACGCCAACGTAAATTAAAGGATCGCGTCCTTCGGATTTGCAAGTTGTGTAATAGTCTTGAGTGGCTTGGGGCAGATGCTGATGGAGTTGAAGATTTTCCGATGAAAATACTTTATAATTTTCTGCTGCATACCGATTATTTGGTTGGGTCGAAGAAAGGAAGATACTTGTTTGTGTGGGCGACAAAAGTCTGGCTGGGATTGCAAAGTAGTTCGCAGGTGGGGGTGTAAAACCAGCTTGGCGCAAGGCAGCGTATACGTCTGTGGGGTGTACGGGTGAACAGTGAATAACGTCATTCCAAAGGCAATTTAGTGGTGGAATTCTAACTTCAAGAAGTGCTTCACGCCCTTTGTACTTATTTTGTTCTCGTGTTTTGATGTCAGAAAAAGGTAATTGATTTAGCGGATAAATTACATCTCCAATAAAATCCTTGCTTTTGCGGTGATAGATGAAATGGTTATCCATATTGTTACCTCAATGTGTTAGAAATTCCAAATCCGTAAAAACTCGAGCATTGAAATGACTTTTTTCTTGGGCATATGCGTTTGCCTTTTCGGGTTGGGTTTTGGTAGGGGCGAACCTTGTGTTCGCCCTGTGACCAATTGCGTTTTTACATTTCCTCAAGAATTTAATCGCGTTGCAACCGTGCGCGGACTCGAGCGCGTAAGGCGTTGAGTTTAATAAATCCACCTGCATCGGCTTGGTCGTAAACTGTTTCTTTTTCAAAGGTCACGAGGGTCGGGTCGTACAACGATAGCGGTGATTTGCGTCCAACCACGGTTGCTTGTCCTTTGAACATCTTCATCCGAGCAGTGCCTGTTACGCCTTTGGCTACATGGTCAAAGTAGACTTGCATGGCTTCGCGTTCGGCTGTGAACCAAAAGCCGTTGTAGACCAGTTCGGCATATTTTGGCTGCATGGAGTCCCGCGTGTGCAGCACTTCACGGTCTAGGGTGATGCTTTCAACGGCGCGTCTCGAGTGATACAGCAGTGTCCCACCGGGGGTTTCGTATACGCCCCTTGATTTCATGCCGACAAAACGGTTTTCGACCAAATCCACTACGCCAATGCCGTGATTTCCAGCAATCTGATTGGCTTTCTCGAGCAGTGCGGCGGGTGAAAATTTCTCACCGTTAATTGCCACCGGGTCGCCGCCTATAAATTCGATTTCGACGTATTCTGGTGTGTTTGGTGTTTCTTCGACTGGTTTAGTCAGTTTGAACATTCCCGCAGGTGGCTCTGCCCAAGGGTCTTCGAGAATCCCACCTTCAAAGCTGTTGTGCAGTAAATTTGAATCCACGCTGTATGGCTTGGCTGCACTGACTGGCACGGGAATGTTGTGTTTAGCGGCAAATTCCATCAGTTCTTTGCGTCCGGCTGGTCCCCACTCGCGCCACGGGGCAATGATTTTAATTTCTGGGTTCAGGGCATAAGCACTGATTTCAAAACGCACTTGGTCGTTGCCTTTGCCTGTCGCGCCGTGCGAAATGGCTTCGGCGTTTTCCTGAAAGGCAATTTCTACAAGGTGCTTAGCGATTAACGGACGGGCGATGCTTGTCCCGAGTAAATAATAGCCTTCATAGAGCGCACTGGAACGCTGCATTGGGAAAACAAAATCCTTAACAAATTCTTCGCGCAAGTCCAGCGCATAAGCGGCAATCGCACCCGTGTTGAGCGCTTTAACTCGAGCCTCCTCGACTTCTTCGCCTTGCCCAATGTCGGCGGTAAAACAGACGACTTCGTAATCCCGTTCGAGTTGTAGCCATTTGAGAATCATGCTAGTGTCGAGTCCGCCACTGTATGCAAGTACCACTTTTTTCTTTGACATTTTTGTTTCTCCTTAGTTGGTTAAACCTCTGATTTTTTTTACTTTTAGTCTTTTGACTTACGCTTTCCAGCATAAACCACCCAATACCTCACACATGTACCTCGAGACTTGGATTCTCGAGCTTAGGCGGATCGTCGGGTGGATGAGGCATTCATTCTTGCATAATTATACATTTATCTCGAGATTTTATGCAATAGGGCAAACAACTTGGGTAAAAGTCCTAAACTCGAGCCATGTGGTTGATTTATTTTCTGCTTCTCTTCTCGAGTCTGAGCTTAGCGCAACCTGCCGCCACGCCTGCACTACAAAGCCAACGACAAGGGATTCTCGAGTTTGAATTTGACCCTGATGAAAGTGTATTTATTGCCCGAGTCTCCGATGCGAACGGCACAAAACCCTTGGCAGCCGATTCTTTAGAACTTGATGTGATTGATATTGATGGTAAAACCGTGCGGGTTCAAGCTCAAAGAATAGAAAAAAGTGTTTTTAAGG
>JBEGTV010000062.1:0-8976 GCA_041179225.1 Deinococcota bacterium
CACGGCTGGGGTGACAATCCGCGCCACACTGCGAAGCGCTTGGGTAATCTGATGCACTTCGGGTAAATTCTGGCAATTTGTGCCGATTTTTTTCCAAATAAAGGCAATCGCATCTAATCTAAAAATATCAATGCCTTTATTGGCAAGCCACAAAATCACATCGGCAAACTCGAGAAACACCTCGAAATTACTCCAATTTAAGTCCCATTGCCACGCATTAAAGGTTGTCCAAACCCAGTTTTTAGACTCGGCATTCCATGTAAAGTTACCCGGTGCAAAGTCTGGAAAGACTTCTGGCAGGTTTTGCTCGAACTGGTCTGGGATTTGGCGGTCTGGGTAAAAATAAAAATAATCTTGGTATTTTTTTTCACCATTGCTGGCTCGAGTTGCCCATTCATGTTCCATTGCCACATGGTTCAGCACAAGGTCACAACACAAGCTAATGCCTTTTTGGTGCAAAATTGTAGTTAGATGCTCTAAGTCATCCATTGTGCCAAGGTCAGAACGGATTTCACGGTAATTCTGCACCGCATAACCACCATCGTGCGGGGCGGGGCGTGGTTGTAAAAACGGCATGAGGTGCAAATAACTTACTTTTAACGACTCGAGATACGGGATTTTTTCCAGTACACCGCGTAAATCCCCAGCAAACCGCTCGGTGTACGCCACATACGCTACGGTCTCGGGGCGTTGAAACCAGTCCGGAGCTAGGCGGCGCTCAAGGTCGAGTAAACGCAAACTGGGTTTACGCGCCATGTGATGTTGCACCATGATTTTAATGAGCGAATGCACTTGGGCATCTGTGACCTGATACACGCCCAAGCCCGCCAGCAATTCGGGCAAGTAACGTTTTAATCGCGCCAAAAAAATCTCGCGTTGCGGCATGGAGGCTGGAATCTTTGACTCGAGTGAATCGAGCAAATGTTGTTGATCTGGGGTCAGAGAAGTTGAAAACATATCGTAAACGCTTACGGGTAGTTTAACATATAAATTGCATCAATACCTGTAAAACATAAGAATGATCAAGGCGTTCTTGCTCTAAACGCCAATTGTGCTTTTGCAATTCAAGAAAAAGTTGCTGTTCTGGTAGGGTCAGATACCCGAGTTCAGCTTGTGCCAACGGTTGAGAGTCAACAATAAAGTGGCGAAACTTCTCGAGCGTCATCCCATCCATCAAAATGCTTTGGGTCTTTGGAAAGTGCCTTCGTAGGTTTGATAAAATCTGAAAACCATGCACATCCATATCGCCCCAATACCAAAGCCGGCAATTGTTTAACCAAGTCACTGCCCCCAATGAACCCACTGCGCCACCACTGCCCCAAATCGCCATGGTGTTATTAAGGTTGGGCAAGGTTAAAAAAGTTTTTTTGTTCTCAACCATCAAACACGAAAGTTCGTGCCAACCCAAACCCGAAAATTCGGACAGTGGCACACTCACATCAGAAACCCGAAATCCAAGTTGGTTTTGTAAATCAGCATCCAAAAACCGCACTCGTATTAAAGGTTCTTCGGAACGCAGACCAAAACGTGGTGCAAAATCAGGAGTGTTCCAGTCAATCACCTCGCTTGGCAGAACTGTCTCGAGCAAATGACGCAAAACAACTTGGTGCTGCTCGATGAACTTTGTATGCACCGCAATTGGCAATTCTCGAGCATATAAATAAGGGCGAGGATGCTCTAAAAAATACTGACAAACCCGTAGTAACTCGAGCCAAACCCCATGATACTCAGGTAGAAGCATCGGTTTTTTAACGAGTAAGGTCAAAATAATCGGTAACTCAATCCGAATCAAAGCAAGGTCAGCTTCGGCATTGGAAAATTCAACACTTTTACCAATCAAAGCCAAATAGTCTTGGGCAGTGTCAATCCAAATTTTTTTGGCAATGGTTTGGGTTTGGTGCGCTCTGGTCTGGCGAATTTCACGCTGGGTGCGCGTGTACTTTATCGGCTCGAGCCACTCAGTTTGATGCTGGCGCAACTGACTGTAATCCCCATCGGGTGGCGGGATATGCCAAAAGAATGGTTCAAAAGGTTCACCCCGCAACCATGCGCTTAAAAAGGCTTGGTAACGCTTTTCGGCTCGGGATTTAATCTCATTTCTGGTCATGACTTACTGCCCAATGTGGTCATGGTTCACTGCCCAATGTGGTCATGGTTTAATCTTCACTTTTCCAGCGTTGTTTTTCAGATTCATATTCGGCGAGTGTCAGGTTATAGACCTGAGAATTATCCTCTTCTGGGGTGTTAATCACAAAATGACAACTTTGGATAAAGGGTTCAACCACATGGGTTTTATCTTTGGGTGTGACCACCAAAAGCTGCAATTCTAATTGCTCAAATAAGCTCATGGCGTACCTCGAGTTGGCTTCATCAGACTTACTAAAGGCTTCGTCTACCACGACAAAACGAAAGGTTTTAGGATTACTCTTGTCCAATTGATACTGATAAGCAATTGCCGAAGCCAAAATTGTATAGGCAAGTTTGGCTTTCTGCCCACCTGATTTACCACTCGAGCCTTCATAATAATTTTTTTCTTTGTTTGATTCTCGGTATTTTTCCCTTGCACCAAAAACCCGCCATTGGCGCACATCCGTTACTTTTTCTGTCCATTTGACATCGGCAGAAAATCGTTCAATCAAAGTTTTAATCCGCTTAAAGTTCTCTTGGCGCATATCAAGGCTTTGCAATTGCCCTTGGTCGGGCGTACAAGCCCTTAAGAGGTTGCGAAAATCAGCAATTGCCACATCGGGGTTCTTCTTTGCCTCGAGTTGAATATAGGTAGACGGGGTGTAATCAATTCGCTCTAAGGCGCTGTTTAAGGCTTTGATGCTCTCCAAAATATCTTCTTCTTGTTTCTCGAGATGAAACTGAAAACTCTTAATGGCAATTGTGATTTTATCGTCCAGCCATTCCTTAAACTGCTCACGGTGCTTGGGTAAATCATCACGCTCTAACCGCTCGAGTAAACGCTGGTACTCGGCAAGCGAGGCAATCGTGGCATCCAATTCGGTACTGTCTGCCGCAAACCGACGACAAAATTCGCTCATGGTTTCTTCGATTCTTTTTTGTACGCCATTGGCTTGTCCAAGATACGATTTGCTGCGTTTGGTCAGCGAATCTTTGAGGCTGTCCAACAAATCAGCTGCGTTCTCGAGGTCAATGGTTTTCCCACGCAATTCTGTTGCTATGGTTTGGCTAAAAGCCTGCCAAAGGTGGCTCGGTATTTCTGCAAGCAGTTTTTGCAACTTATGGATTTGGGCTTGGTGTTCGGCTAAGCCGCGTTTTTGTCCACCTAAATCTTGGTCTGATTTTTGGCGTTGCTGCTCGAGTTCTTTTTGCCGTGCCTCACAGCTTCTAAGTTGTTCTTGCAAGACCGCCAAATGATTGGATTGGGCTTCGAGCGCCAAGTGCTGAGCGGTCAGTTGCTCGAGTTGGATGGCATGGGGTTGCCAATCGAGGTCTTGAAAATGTTCAAAAGCCAGCAAGCGTTGCCATCGTTTTTGAGCTTCAATCAGGGTTTCTCGGGATTTTTTGAGGTGTTCAATATCACCCAGAGCAGTGCTGTGGTCTATGGCAGCATTGGAAAATTCGTTTTCAAGGGCTTTTATTTTATCTTGGTTGCTCCAACCAAGCACATATTCTCGAGCATCGCCTAAGCTACTACGGTCATCTTTTTCATGACGGTTTTCGTTGTGTTTAATTTGCCCAGATAGACTTAAAGCTCGGCGCTCGAGCTTAAATTGTTCAATAGATTCACAGCAAACATAATCCCAGCGCTGTTGTAATTCTTGGCGCAACCATGACTGCATTGGATGACTGGGTTTCACTTCGAGCTTATGAATCAGCAAATTTGTTTCGTCCAAAACAGTTATTTGACCACGATGCGGTAGAGTTCGCAAATAAACCAAACGTCCACGCAAATGTGTCTGATTGACATAATTGCTGACTTTGCCATAGAGGTTTTCAGGAACAAGCAGTTGTTTACCCAGTGGGTTCAGCAAGCGCTCAATTGCACCTTCCCACTGATTGTCTTGGCTTTTGACTTGAATCAGTTCGCCAGCAAAAGGCAGGTTATCTTCTGGGATGGCTAAAGCACTTGCCATCTGAGTACGAATTTGTAAATTGACTCGAGGGATGTTGCTCTGCCGAGATTTTAATGAATCTATTTCGCTCCGCAGGTCTTGTAAAATGGTTCTTAATTTACTGGCTTCAACCCCAGCGTCAATCCATTCTTGGTGCGATTCCTCGAGTTTTTTCTCTAAGTTCTGGATTTCTCGGTTGGCTTGCCCTCGCAACTGCATAAATTCTTCAAGCTGACCAATCGGAGCTAAATCCAATTGATTCAGTACAAGGTTATAGTCTTGCATTTTGCGTTTTTTGAGTTGAAGACCAGAAAGTGCTACATCCATTTCGCGCTGCAATTCGCTTAAGCGCTTGCCAACATCATCATTTTGAATACTGAGTTTAAGGTTTAAGGCAGTGTTTTGCTCTTGCTCGAGACTGATTTGAATTTCTTGGCGTTGCTGCTCTAAAGCCTCGAGTTGCATCTGAGCGGCTTGGACAGCTTGGGTGCGTAAATCGAGTTGACATTGGGCAAAATAAAACTTGGTGGCTTCGGCACTTTTTTCGGCTTGTACCATTTTTTCTTGTAAAGCCAAAAATTCAAGGTTGTGCTGCATCATTGGTTGTAATAAATCAATTTGTTGCTGAGCTTTGAGGATTGCATCATGGGCTTTGGAAAGGTTCTCGAACTGCTCACGCAAACTGCGAATCTGCCCATCGGTGTCTGGTTTCTCGAGCATATGGGAGCGCACAAATTCATTTAAGCCCGTAATTTCTTTAATCGAAACGGTTTGGTTAAATAAATCCAGTGCCTTATCGGAACGCAAACCAAAGCGCTTAATAAAATCTAAGCTGTACTTTTTGAATTCATCATAAAGGCTTGCCCCTTGACTGCGTAAACGTTTTTTTAAGCCAGCCACTTCGCCATCCAAGCGAAAATCAGCCGCGATACTGAGTGGTTTACCCGCTACCAGATAAAAATGTTCAGGATTGGCGTTGCCAGCCCAGTAAAATACAGCCGCCAATGAAACCACTTCTTTGCTTGGGGCATCCTTAAATTGCGCCAGCAAAACACTATAATTGTCTTTGTCACGCAAATAACGAATACTCGAGCTTGTTTCGTTATCTTCGGTGGTGCGCTTATACGCGCCGCGCACATAGGAAGTTTCGTTGCGTTCACGCTTTGCCACATCACCCGAAGCCTGATTGTAATTGCGTTGCCGCGACGACACCAAAAGAGTTAAAAACGCGTCCACCAGTGTGGACTTACCCGAGCCATTCGCTCCCACCAAAAGGGCTGTACCGCCGTTGACCTCAAGCGACCAAACATGATGATTGAACGTCCCCCAGTTGTAAACCTCGAATTTCTCGAGTCGAAAACCACGGCGTTTTTTCATAAGTCCTCTACGTTGTCAGATTTGCTCGGGTCTGATGTACGAATAGACTCGAGCAACTGATTTTTTAAGCCTAGCAATTGCTCGGCGCTGATTCTGGCTTTGATCATAAAACGCACTTCAAAACGGTCTGTGCCAATTAGTGGGCGCAGAAAACCAAGTTTGACGGCTTCTTTGATCGTTTGGTCAAATTTTTTATACAAACTGCGTTCATCCAGTTTATCTACCGAAAACGGGCGTTGTAAATCGTATAAATCATCGAGCGTTAAAAGCAATTTATCCGAATCTGGGGTACTGCTCTCAAACTGCTCCAAACGCTCACGCAGCAAGACACAGAGCATGGTAATCTCACGCCCCAAGCGATGCCGAGCCACCAAACGCGGCATTGGGATTATTTCACCAGACTCATCCTCGAGTTCAGGTTGACGTAAAAAAGCATAACCATCGGCTTCTTGTAAAACCAACTCGAGTCCAATTCGAGCAAAATCTTGGCGAATCACTTTTTCAAAATGCAGCAACCTCAGCCATGTCACACGGTCATCGTATTCGATTGCCCCTTGTAAAAGCCGCAACATTAACGGTGCATGTTCATCTGGACGCATCGGCACTCCTAAAGGTCATCAGTGGTACACGCCATTGCTGACGATCCAGTTCGAGTACAACCGATTGATAGGGGTCAAGGCTATGATGTTGTCCACGCCCTGCCAGCGTTAAATAACCCAGAATTTCGGAAAGCCCTTGTTTTAATGGGAAAACCTCCAGCACATCCTCAAGTGTACAACTTGAACGCGACTCGAGTAACTGGGCAATTTGCTGACCGAGTTGATCTTCATTGACCCAAAATTGCTGATACAGACTGGCAAAAACAGGATTCGAGAAATCCAAAACATCCGCCGTTGTTGGCACTATTCTTAAACGCTGCACTGTTGACGCTTCCCATAAACCCTTCTCGAGTGGCAAACTAATCTCTGGGTCGCCATCCAACTCGAGCCAAAATGCTTCTTCTGGGGCATACAACGCCAGTTGTTTAATTTCTAAAAGTAATTGACGCACCCTGCGCCGTTCGCTTAAATTTTGTTCATCGAGTAAACGCCTGAGTTGTTCTGCCAAACGCTGATTAGAGGCAACCACTTTTGAACCAGCATCGCCAAGATAACGAATAATCCGTTTTAAGACCACCTGTTCGTCCACCACATCTCGCAGTACCGGTAAGGCATAGACCTGTTCGAGCAGAACCCGCAATTCGGTGCGTTTATTTTCCGAAGATAAAAAGTTCCAAAAAGCATAAAAACTTCTTCCCTGCATCGAGTCACGCAATTGTTGGTCGGCATCCAGTACAAAACCCAGCAACGAACCTTTTCTTGAATCAGGCTCGAGTTGGCGTTCCTGAACGGTGCGAGCAATTCCGCGAAAATTCTCTTCGATGGCTGCAAAATCCGATAGTAAACCTTTGGCAAGGTCGCTGGCTTGCCAGAACCGCTCACGCAGTTGGGTCTCGGAAAATGCTTCAACTGCATTGCGTTCAAGAATCAAATCAATCTCGGCTTGAATCTTTTTTTTCTCCTGCTCGAGTTGCCAAACCCGAGTGGCTACATCTTCGGTGCTTTTTGAAACAATTTGCTCGAGCAAATCAAACATGCTTAAAAAACGCGATTCTGTCCCAACAAATTGATGCTGATACAAACTCTCGAGCCAAGTGATACAACGCTCAGTATCGGCGGTCAGTTCCACTAAATCGGCTTGTTCACGACGAATAATCCGAATAATCCGATGTTCTTCATCTGCCCAATCTTTAAGGTAGGCTGTGGCGGCTTTTGGGTACTCCTCGCTTTTATCCTCGAGAAAATTTTCGAGTTGCGAAACCAATTCGGGCATCGGCAGACTGAGGCGCTGCGACAACTTAAACTGGGCATATAAAAATCCAAAAATCATTGGCGCGTTTTTGCTGCGTAATAACTTCAGACCAATTGAATGCTGAAAATCAAATTGTAAACGCGGATAATCCATTCCCCATTTTACGCAATTTGAACCAAACAATGCTTTAGCGCGTACACTTAACCATGATGCCCGCCTTTATTGCCAGTGTTGCGCTTGCCGCTATTAGCCTACTTGCTCGAGTCTTGGTTGCGATACCTTCGCCACTGGAAAAACTCTATACAACCATCACTTTTTGGTTGGGTACACCACAAATGTTCCAATTGGTACATAAAATACTTGGTTTTGGTGAAGCGGGTAAAATTGCAGCTTTTCTCGGCTCGAGCTTACTGTTTATTGGTGGCATAACCCTGCTTGGCTTAAGCCCGATTTTAAGCGCCACCATTGGCGTAGGACTGATTTCTTTATTGTTGTTGTTCTCGAGCCAAGGGATTAGCGCCATTATTTGGGCTGCTGCCTATGCGGGTCTTTATTACGGCATCCGTCGCGCCCTCGAGCCGTTACAAACAGACCCAACAAGACGCACCACCCTACAAACCCTGACAGGTGGGGCGGTTGGTGTGCTGGGACTTGGTGCTTTTGGTATTTTGCAACCACTTCTTCGCGGTACAAGCGCGGTGGCTGCACCAGTCGTGGATGCAAACATGCCTAAACTACCAGATGGCATTGTTTCGCAAAAAGATTTGTACTATGTTTCTATCAATAACGAAGCCCTAGACCCAAAAGTCAAAGAAGAATCTTGGACACTTGAACTCGGTGGTATGGTCAAAAATCCGCAAAAATTTAAGCTCCAAGAACTCAAAGACCAGTTTTCCCCACAAGACCTTGAATTCACCATGAGCTGCATTTCTAATCCAGTTGGTGGCACTTTAATTGGCAATTGTATGTGGCGTGGTTTACGGGTTAAAGACTTGCTCGAGAAAGTTGGGATTGAAGCTGGGGCAAAATGGATTACGTGGGAAGCCGCCGATGGTTTTTATGAATCCCTACCGCTTGGTGAGGCTTTAGAAGAAAATGTATTGCTGGCGTATTTTATTAACGGCGAGCCACTAAACGACAAGCACGGATTCCCACTGCGCTTAATCCTACCGGGGCATTACGGCATGAAGCAACCACGCTGGATGACCAAAATTACACTCTCGAGCGAAGAGCGCCTTGGCTACTGGGCAAACCGTGGTTGGAGCAAAACTGCTTATATTCAACCACACAGCCGCATAGACAACCTGCCAAAACTTAAAGCTGGCGAATCTGCCACCCTGCGCGGTATTGCCTACGCTGGTATTCACGAAATCGAAAAAGTCGAAATCAGCACCGATGGTGGTCAAACATGGAGCAGCGCTGCCCTCGAGAAACGCGCTCGCTACGCATGGACACGTTGGAGCTTGGCATGGACTCCAACCAGTGGCAACCACCAGTTGATTGTGCGCTCTTACGCCCAAGGCAAAGTCCAAACCGAAGAAGTCCGCGACAGCCTGCCCGAAGCTGCTAGTGGCTGGCACAAAATTAACGCCTATGTTGGATAAACCAATTCTTAAACTCGAGGCGTGAACGTTCACGCCTCGAGTTTATTTTTTAACCAAGGATA
>JBEGTV010000063.1:0-8911 GCA_041179225.1 Deinococcota bacterium
AATGAAGGGCTTGTCTGGGGCGGTCTTAGCCGGTGGGCGTTCCAGTCGTTTTGGCAGCAACAAAGCCGAATTTATTTGGCATGGCAAAACTTTACTTGAATGGGCGCTCTCGAGTTATCAGGATTTCGATGATGTGTTGATGATTGGTGGAACGCCACGCCCTTTGGTTCGAGTGATTCCAGACAAAAAACCATTCGCAGGGGCGCTTTACGGGCTTGCAGCAGCCCTTGAGTATGCCACAAATCCCAAAGTCGCTGTTATGGCTTGCGATATGCCTAATCTAAGGGCTGCGTATTGGCAGTTCCTTGGGCAGTTTGAAGCAGATATTGTCATTTCAAAAAATAAAATGGGGCAACTCGAGCCTTTAGCTGCAATCTATTCCAAAAATTGTTTGGGTTTGGTACAAGCTGCGCTGTCTCGAGATGAGCTTAAACTGACGGGTTGGTGGCAGAACACATCTGCTATTTCAGTGCGGATTGTTGAATGGGCTGAACTCGAGGCACGGTTTTTAAGTCATTTATTTTTGAATGCCAATTACCAAGAAGATTTAGAATTTTAGAATTGGGCAACGTATAGTCATGATCAACAATCCAGTATTTTGGGTTCAAACCGAAGCTCGATTACGGGTTAAAACCGAAGCTCAACTACGGGTTAAAACCCATGTTGCCAGCATTGGCAGTGCGCCAACACCGAGTGCTACCCAACCAATGACTGGAAAGCCAAATGCACCTACAATCAGCCCTCCGCCGAGTGCGCCAATAGCGGCACACATCCAAACAATCAGTTCGGCACTGCCTTGGACAGAAGCCCGTTCGTGTGCGTAGAGTTGGTCAGTTAAAAGAGTTGTGCCTGCGACACTGCAAAAATTCCAGCCAAGCCCCAGAATAAATAAACTAAATCCCATCTCGAGTGGGCGGGTTGCAAAAACTGCCACAAAAGCTGAGAGCATCAGCAGCAGCGCCCCCAGTTGAATCATGGTTTTACGCCCCCAAATATCCACCAGTCGCCCTGTAAGCCAGCCAAAGGCAAACATTCCTAAAATATGCACCGAGATTAAGCCTGTGGCGCTTTCTTCGTGACCAAGGTGCTTGGCGTGCAATGGCATTAAAACCATTAAACTGACCATGACCATTTGCCCTAATCCCATCGAAATCAAAGCCAATCGCATTTCTGGGATTTTTAGTAATGCCGTCCAATCTCGAGCCACACCACCAGAAGCCGCTTTGGTTTCTTGAACAGCCAAGGTACTCGGGTCTGGGCGTAAACCAAGAAAAATCAGTAATGCGCCTAAAAGCAACCAAAACGCCCCTAAGTACCAACCAAATTCGATACTTGGAATACTCTGAGATTTTGCAAAGCCTTGTACTAACGGGGCAACTGCCCAACTGAGTACACTCCCAAAAGCACTACCTGTCACCAGCGCTCCTATTACTGTGCCACGCACTGCACTCGAGACCATTTCACCAGCCGCATACTTGGCTTGTTGAATTGCCCCGTTAGCCGCCCCGACCAGCGCCCCGCCAATTAAAAAACCAATTAAGTTCTTCTCGAGTGCCATGCTAACAGCTAGAATCGCGCCAATCACTCCAATGGTGTAGCCCCAGCCCAGTCCAAAACGTCGTCCTTTGGTCTGCATGATTCGTCCAGCCCAAAATGCCATGACTGCGGACATAAAAAAATTGATTGTACTCGGTAGTCCAGACAGGCTTTCTGCACCTGTAATATTAAAAATAATGATGCTTGAGAGGGTCGTAGAGACTGTGGTGGCACTGGTTGCAAGGGCTTGGGCAATAAACAAAACAATTAAATTGCGACGTACTGGACTGGATAAATTCTGCCAGATACTGATTAAAGTCGGACGAGTGGCTACAGTTCTAAGGCTCACTTCTCGAGTCTACTGCTTTCTAAGAGGGTCATTCATGGATGAGCGTATTTGCCCCGTGCGCTATCGGGTGCATCCGCCCTAGTGTTTTTTAGGTACACTGCTGGTATTGAATCCTCGAGTTAAATAAACTCGGGCTTAACCAAGGAGAAAAAATGAACACAATGATGTTTTTACCGTTATTACTGCTGGGCTTAGGGACGTTGGTGGCTGGTGCAGTTTCAATGAGTATGGGTCTTAAACGCAAACCAATCATGATTGCCATTGGTGGAGGCTTGCTTGGCTTAGCGGCAGCGGCTGGTGTGCTAATTCCTAGTGGTAACGCCGCTACAAGTGGTTTTGCTTTTGCTTACCCGTCAGAAGCCGAAGCCTTAGATGCCCAAGATTTTATTCTCGAGGGAACTGCTTTGGCGGGTTCTAACCTTGAAGTGCTTAAAAACGGAGCGTTTGATGGCAATATCGGTGTGGACAGTAGCGGACAATGGTCGTACTACGTGCCAACCCAACCCGTTGGTGAGTACGAATTTGAAGTTAAAGCCCCTGACGGCTCGAGTATCAAACGCAAAATTAGTGTGGCACAAGGACTTAGCAGCGCCAGCAACGCTAAATGCCCGTGTCGTGTGCGAATTGGTGCTTTTACCAATGGCAAAGTCCCAGTGAATGTGACTGTGGTGCTATTCAAAGATGGTGTAGAAGTACGCCGAGGCACAACTCCGTTCTTGTTTGGCAATCTCGAGACCGGAGATTACACCTACAGCCTCGAAGCCCAAGGGTTTAAGGCGTTTAGTGATGGAAAAGCCCAAACACCTAAGAATAAGAATTTGTTGGTGTACCTCGCAAAATAGTTCCCAATAACTCAAGACATCATTATTAAGGAAGTTAAATTTCAGAGTCATTCTTATTGGGACTCGAGCAATGCTTTGGATTTCGGTTTCTTCTAAATCAGATGGGTAACGATTCTCGAGCATTGTTAATGCCCGAGAATCTGACTTAAAAATAACTTGGCACGATCTGTTTTTGGATTGTGGTAAAAATCATCTGGGGTGCTTTCTTCAACCACTTGCCCTTTGTCAAAGAACACAATGCGGTCTGCGACTTCTCTGGCAAATCCCATTTCGTGGGTTACACACATCATCGTCATGCCGCTTCGGGCGAGTTCTTTCATTACATCCAGCACTTCTTTAATCATTTCGGGGTCAAGTGCCGAGGTCGGTTCGTCAAACAACATGATTTTAGGTTGCATCGCTAATGCTCGAGCTATTGCCACGCGTTGTTGCTGCCCACCGCTTAATTGCCCGGGGAATTTATCGGCTTGTTCTGGAATCCCAACCCGCTCGAGCAAACTGCGCCCAATGCTTTCAGCTTCGCTTTTTTCTATTTTCTTGACCCGCATGGGCGCGAGAATAATGTTTTGCAGCACACTTAAATGCGGAAATAAATTAAAACTCTGAAAGACCATGCCAACATCGCGCCGAATCGCATCTATGTTGCGGACATCGTTGGAGAGTTCTATTCCTTGAACCATGATTTTACCAGTCTGATGTTCCTCGAGTCGGTTAATACAGCGAATAAAGGTGCTTTTACCACTGCCAGAAGGTCCAATGACCACGACGACCTCACCGCGTTTAACCTCGAGATTTACGTCTTTAAGCGCATGGAATTGCCCGTAATACTTATTGACTTGAGTAGCTTCAATCACAACAGGAGCATTGGAAAGGTCTTTTATTGGGTTGCTCATGGGTCTCCTTAAGGGCTAGGGTTAAAAGGTCAAAGGTTAAAAGGTTAAAAGTGGATGACAGTTTTTACCTTTACCTTTTTACCTATCTGTTTGTGTTCAGTTGTTTCTCGAGACTGCGTGCGCCACTGCTCATGGCGTAACTGAAAATAAAGTAAATAATGCTGATGGTGAAGTACAGTTCTTTGGCTGTGCCGATAAAATCTGGATTGCTGCGGATGCTATCTGAGATTCCCGCCAGTTCTTTTAAGCCAATGATGTAAACAAGGCTGGTGTCTTTGAATAAGCCGATGAATTGTCCAACTAAGGCAGGCAGAACAGCTTTTAGGGCTTGTGGTAGGACAATCAACAACAATGTTTGTGTGCCGTTTAGCCCGACGGCTCGAGCCGCTTCGATTTGTCCTTGTGGAACGCTTTGCAGTCCACCACGAACATTCTCGGCTAAATATGCGGCACTAAAGATGGTGATACCCACCATAGCTCGAGCTACGGGGTCTATGTTTACTCCGCCGAGTAAAAGCGGAACGAATAATTGGGCAATAAAGAAAACCACCACCAGTGGCGTACCGCGTACCACTTCGATGAATACGGTGCAGATGGCACTGATAATCGGGTAGTTGCTGGTGCGTCCGATAGCAAGGGCTACACCAAGCGGGAAACTAGCCACAATGCCAACGATGCTAAGCATTAGGGTTAAGAGTAATCCGCCCCATTCTTTGGTCTGGACTGCGCCTGTGCCAAAATCCATTGTAAAAAGCAGTACGGTAGCAAAGAAAATAACCACCCAAGCAATGTTCATGATTCGGCTAGGAATGGCTGTTTGTCCGATAAAATAACCAGCAAAAACTGCAAGTACGGCGGCTGGGACAAGAATTCCACTTGGATGTCCGACTTGGGTGATGGCAGTAAAAAGCGTAATGGCTGCGCCAAAAAAATATGTCCAGATTGGTAATTTTGCACCTCGAGACAACGAACCCCAATGCAGCCCAGAGGCAACACAAACCACGATTAAGGCTGTCCATGTGCGCCAGAGTTGCTCGGTGGGGAACGAACCAGTCATTAAAATTCGGAAATTGGCTGGGATTACATTCCATTTGGCTTGGGTCAACGCCCAGATGCCTAGGCTCGAGACTACCCAAATGACCAGTACGCCCGTCAGGATCGTTAAAATTGAATTGATGGTGTTCGAGAACAAATTTTCTTTTGCCCAGAGTTGCCATTTTGAATCTCGAGATGGCGGATTGCTGTTTGTGGCTTGCATACTCACCTCGTTTTGAGTTTGGTGGCGCGGTTATAGGTATTGACAATTGTGGCAATGGTTAAGGATAAGACCAAGTAAATTCCACCCGCAATGACCATTGTTTGTAGGTTCTGTCCGCTTTGGTTGCCTGTGGTGTTTAAGACATTCAGCACGTCCGAGTATCCAATGGCAACGGCTAAACTCGAGTTCTTGGTCAAGTTTAGGTACTGGTTGCCAAGTGGTGGAATCATCACTCGCAGGGCTTGAGGCAAAATAATCAGTTGCAGTGTTTCGCTGTAACCGAGTCCTAAAGCTCGGGAGGCTTCCCATTGTCCTTTGTGAACACTTTGAATGCCTGCTCTGGTGATTTCAGCAATGAATGAGCTGGTGTAGACCACTAAACCAACTAGTAAGGCAGTAAATTCTGGGGAAATCGTTAGCCCGCCGTTGACACCGAAGTTACCGCGAATTGGTGCGCCATACTCGAGGGGTTGCCCTAGGGCAAAAAAACTGAGTAACAAGGTTAGTACCCATGCCCCAAGACCAAATTGTCCAGCAGGGATGGGTTTACCGCTTTTGCCACGTTGAATCGAAAAAAATGTAAATACGCTTAAGCCAATTACAACCGCTAAAATCGTGAATGGAAAGAAGTTAATCGCATCTGGTTTTTGTACCATCCAAGGCATGGCAAGCCCCGAGTTTGACAGGTATACACCTGCTACAGGCTGGGCATTACTAATCGCGGGGAGTTGCAGTATGACAATAAAGTACCAAACCACAAGTTGCACCAAAAGCGGAGTATTCCGCAGAATTTCGACATACACCAGTGCTACACGGTTCAGTAACCAGTTGCTCGAGAGCCTTGCAATACCAACCAACACGCCAAGTAGCGTTGCCAGTACCATGCCGATAATCGCAATGCGAAGGGTGTTGTACAATCCGACTAAAATAACTTTGATGATATTGTCGTTACTCGAGTCGTAAGGCAGACCAAAAGCTGTGCCTTCGGCAACTTGAAAACCTGCTGTTTGAGTCACAAAACCAAAACCAAAACTTAAATCTTGTTTCTTTAAGCCAACACTGACATTGTTAATTAAAACCAGAATTGCTGCAATCACCACTGCCAAAAAAACAACTTGGGCAATGACTGCCAATTTTTTAACATCCCGATAAAATGGAACGGCTGCTTGTTCGGACACGACACTAAGCTCTGACAAAAGAAACCTCCTAAAAAGCTAGGGTGAAAGTTTAAAGGTGCAGTTTTTCTTTTACCCTTTCCATACTTCTGCTCTAAAACGAGAGCGCCGACAGCTTAAGGTGTCGGCGCTCAGGTGTTAGTTCTTAGCGGAAAGGTGGAGAGTAGAGTAAACCACCAGATTCGTAATTGGAATTTAAGCGACGTGGGAGGTTTAATTTGGTCTTTGGTCCGAGGTTGCGGTCGTAAATTTCTTTGTAATTGCCTACGGCTTGAATCACATCAGCCGCAAAGTCTGGGCTTAAGCCAAAACCTTTACCGCTTGTTCCTTCGAGTCCTACAAAACGGCGCACGGATGGGTCAGTGGTGTTTTTACGAGCATCGCTAATGTTGCGGCTGTTGATGTCAAGTTCTTCGGCATAGATCGTGGCATAGACTGTCCAAGCCACAACATCGCGCCATTTGGAATCGTTTTGGGCAACAAAAGGAGCAAGTGGTTCTTTAGAAATAATTTCGCCAAGGATACGATAAGCACTTGGGTCGGCTGCGGTGGCTTTGCGACTGGCAAGGGCTGAGGCATCGGTGGTGACGGCATCGCAGCGTCCTTGGTCAAAGGCTGCCATTACAAGGTTAAAGTCTTGGTAGGTCACGACCTTAATGAGTTGCTTGCGTTGTCTAAAGTAATCGTTAATATTTTGTTCGGTGGTTGTGCCTTGGTTGGTGCAAACAGTTGCGCCCGCCAAGTCTAAGATACGTTTGGCTGCGCCATTGGCTTTCACCATCACACCTTGACCGTCATAGAAGTTAATCGGTCCGAAATCTACACCAACATCACCGTCGCGGCTCGAGGTCATGGTGGTATTACGGAAAACCACGTCTACTTCGCCACTTTGAATCGCGGTAAAACGAGCGGCGGCGGTTAAGGAAACGAAATCTACTTTGCTCGAGTCGCCAAGCACAGCCGCCGCTACACCACGGCAGAAATCCACGTCAAAACCACTGTATTTTCCGCTCGAGTCAACAAAGCCAAAGCCAATGGTTGTGGAGTTGACTCCGCAGATCAGCTTGCCGCGTTTTTTCACGGTGTCTAAACGACTGGTGTTGCCTTGAGCGACACCAAATCCTAAATGGGCGATGCTGGTGGCGATACCTGCAATGGCTAATGCTCCGATAACTAATTTCTTGTGCTTCATCCCTACCTCCAAAAAATAAAACTGCCTTTGCTTTGAGACTTGATGTCCAAAGAATGTACTTGTTCTGATGCAGTCGAAGCAGAGTATAAGGGGATAAATTGATTTTGCAAAGAGCTACAAACTAAACCCAAGTTCAATTACAAACGTTTGTTAGTATTTTGTGTCAATAATGTTGCAATAAAAATTGTATTTGACACATCTAAGGCTTTACCGCACGATTCGAGAAAAAAGATACAATCCAGACCATGCAGCCACAAACCTTATACATTATTCGCCACGGTGAATCCATTGCCAACATCGATAAAACTGCTCGAGCCACCATCCCAGACCACAAAATAAGCCTATCCACACTGGGTGAACAACAGTGTCTCGAGTTAGGCAAACGCCTTGCAGAACACATCCAAGAACCCATGACTATTTGGACTTCACCATACACTCGCGCTCGGCAGACCACGCAGCTTTTTAGCCAAGGCTTAAGTCACTTGCCAATCCAGCACTTTGAAGACCCACGAATCCGCGAACAAGACTGGGGCAATTACTACACCGAGTTTGAACATACAACCATGCGTGAAGGACTGGATAACCACAGCCGATTCTTCTACCGAATGCCTCACGGCGAAGCTGGCACAGATGTCTATGACCGTGTAAGCAGCTTTCTCGAGATGCTTACGCGAGAAAATACCAGTAATACGGTCATTATCAGCACCCACGGCATGACTGCAATGGTTTTTTTGATGCGCTTACTGCACTGGACTTATGAAGAATACGAGAACACAACTTGGTTTCATAATTGCGGATTTGTGCGCTTTGATAAACAAAACAATAACTCGTATCAAATCAGCTTAGATTGCCGCCAAAACGATTAAACCCCACCGATTTTAGGGAGTAAATTTGCAGGCGAAAACCCCGGCTCGAGGTTTGGTTTAGGGTCTTGGGGTTCTTCGGGTAGTAAGCCACCATCAAACACCGTGGCGAACTCCTCACCATTTAGGGTTTCACGCTCGAGAAGCACACCCACCACCCTATCCATGGCATTGCGGTTCTGCTCGAGCAGATGCTTGACCCGCACATACTGTTTTTCGATGATGCTTTTGACTTCGGCATCTATGGCTTGGGCAGTTTCTTCACTGTACGAACGGCTTTCGCTAGCATTTCCAAGGAAATTCTGGGTTGCCTCAATCAGTGCCACATGCCCAAGTTGGTCAGACATGCCCCATTCGGCTGCCATGCGCCGAGCAATTCGTGTGGCTTGCTGAAAATCGTTTTGCGCTCCAGTGGTAATTTCATCAAATTGAATTTCCTCGGCTGCTCGTCCAGCCAATGCCACGCCAATGCGGTCAAGCAAACGGTTTTTGCCATAATGCTGAGTTTCAGATGGTAATGGCATCATGTACCCAGCCGCTCCACCTCGAGGCACAATCGTCAGTTTATGCACCCTATCCGACAACGGCAGTAAATGCGCTGCAATCGCATGTCCAACTTCATGATACGCCGTGATTAACTTATCCTCGAGCAGAATCACCCGAGATTTCCTTGCTGCGCCCATGACCACCCGATCAGCCGCTTCATCAATGTCTTTCATATTGATTTTACGCCGACCACTGCGCGCTGCTAATAACGCCGATTCGTTCAGTAAGTTTTCTAAATCAGCCCCTACGAACCCAGG
>JBEGTV010000064.1:0-8896 GCA_041179225.1 Deinococcota bacterium
CAATAAATAAAACACGGCTGCAATGACGACTGTACCGATTACAGCGATTGGAATGGTGCGTTTAGGGTTGGCAGTTTCTTCGGATAAACTAGCACTGGCTTCAAAACCAATAAATAATGTAATTGCAAAGAGTACGCCTTGGAATAAATTTCCAACGTATTGCCCACCGGGATTAAAAACTTCTAAAGTGTTGCCAGCCGCGCCGCCAGCAAAAATAATGGCTATGGCTAAAACCAGAATCGGTAACACAGCAATTGCAGTTAAAATCAGTTGCGCTCGAGTCGTGGTTTGTACCCCAAAGTGATTAAAGGCAAAAACAGCTGCCAAAGCCAGCAACGACCAAACCCACCAAGGTAAATCCAGTCCTAAGTAAGCTGTGCCAGCCATATTTGCAAAGAACCCAATGGCTAAGTAAATTCCTGCTCCGCCTAAAAACATTGCCCCTAGAAAGTAAATTCCAGCCGAGAAAGTACCGAAGAGTGCGCCACCCGCACGGCGGACGTACTCGTAAATTGCGCCAGCCCCAGTGAAACGCTGTGCATAAAAAATAATTGCAAAGCCAACACAAATAGAACCAATTGCACCAAGTAAAGCCGCTAATGGTGCAGCGCTCCCAGCCGCACTTGCCACCAATGTTGCCAACAAACCCGCCGATAAGACTGGTCCGATGGCGAGTGATTGGGCGATTGCATCAATCACCGTGAGTTTTGGAGCGCCTAATTGCTGTTTTTCCATTTTTTCTATGCCTCCTTGGTTACGGCTGATGACGCTCAGAATCAGCTTGTTCCTAAATAAAAGTGCCTTTGCGCTGCATGATGTTTTTAATATCGCAGTAAAAATCAAAGCTCCAATGCCCACCTTCACGCCCAATCCCCGAAGCCTTCGAGCCACCAAAAGGAGCGCTTAAGTCACGTACATAAAAGCAATTTGTCCAGACTGTACCCGCCACAAGCGCACTCGAGATACGTTCGGCTTTTTGTGCATCTTTAGTAAATAACATCGCCGCCAAACCGTATTCGGTATTGTTAGACAGGGCAATCAGTTCTACTTCATCCACGAATTTCTGGATGGTTAGGACTGGACCAAAAACTTCATGGGATAGGATTTCAGCCCCTTGGGGGACATTGCTAAAAAGCGTTGGCTGATAGTACAAGCCACCCAACTGGTTCGAGACTTGCCCACCGAATTCAAGTTTTGCACCCGCCGCAATAGCACGTTGCACAAAGCCATCCACCCGCTCGAGATGCGTGCGAGTCACCAATGGACCGACCACCGTACTTGCGTCCCGTGGATCGCCTTGTATGAGTTTCGCGGCTCGAGACTTAAATTCAGCTAAAAATGTGTCATAAATCCCACTCTGAACCAGTAAGCGTGTGCCGGATAAACAAACTTGTCCACAATTATCGTACTGGTCAAGGGCATTAAAAAGCGCTAACTCGAGGTCGGCATCATCCATAACAATAAATGGGGATTTTCCACCAAGTTCAAAACTGACTGGGGTAAGGTTTAGAGCGGCGCTCGAAGCGATTTTTTTAGCAGTTGGAACTGAACCCGTAAAAGAAATACGTTTAACATCTTTATGCGCCACCAGTGCCGCCCCAGCTTCTGAACCAATGCCTTGTAGTACGTTAAAAACCCCGGCTGGTAAGCCCGCCTCGAGTGCCATATCTGCCAGTAATGATGCGGTAAATGGAGTCCATTCGGCGGGTTTTAAGACCACCGTATTGCCGGCGGCAAGCGCAGGACCAATTTTCCAAGTCGCCAGCATAAACGGCGCATTCCAAGGGGTGATGAGTGCTGTGACTCCCGCAGGGTCATAGCGCACATCATTCACCGCATTCTTTGCAGCTTCGGTATCCCATTTTTGTCCCATCTCGAGTGCCATTTGTGCAAAAAAGTGGATATTATGCGCCCCGCGTTTCATCACCCGCAGTCGGCTTGCCTCGAGCAATGAGCCGTTATTCATGGTTTCTACGGCAGCTAAATCCTCAACTCGGGTTTCGATTAAATGGGCTAAGCGCTCCAAGTACGGCAATCGCCCTTTTGCGCCAAGTGCAGCCCACGCTGGAAAAGCGGCTTTGGCGGCAGATACGGCTAAATCAGCTTCTTTTTGTGTACCTCGAGCCACTTGCCCTAGTTCTTCTTGGGTAATCGCACTGTGCGCCGCAAAAGTTTCTGCACTCTCAACACGCTGATTGTTAATAAAGTGCCGAGTGTCCACTTCTCGCCCAGCAATGGTTGTTTTCATGCTGTTACCTCCTCAAATGAAATTTGGAAGCCAGCCACGACTTTTCTCAGTAACCGTGCTAACTCGAGTTGCTCGGGTTCGGTTAGGATGCCTGCTACGTCTGCTTCGCCTTGATTGAATTTTGGAAAAACCCATTCAACCATTGTGCGTCCAGCACTGGTTAATTCTACCAGCACAAGACGTTTATCGGATTTAGCGGCTTTTCGTTTGACTAGCCCGTGTTTTTCTAGGGTAATCAGTAAACTTGTGACCGTGGCTTTAGAAACCGCTTGGGATTTGGCAATGTCACGGGTTTCGATTGGACCCCAAATCCAAATGATAAAAAGCGTACTAAAACTCGAGAAACTAAGGCTGTGTTCACGCAATACTTCCCGCTCGAGTTTTTGCTTAAAAAGTTGTGAGGCTCGCCAAAGATTGGATGCCACTGAAAGGGCAAGTTCATCTATGGGTAAGCCAGAGACGCGGCGCATAACCTCGAGTTCAGCCCGGCTAAAATCTTCTTGAATCGGCATAAGCATCCTTTACCAAAAAATCATTTGAGATCGAACGTTTGAATTCAAACGATAATAGAGGAAGGTAGCCTCAATTGTCAAATTAGCGTTTTTTACCCAAGCCGAGCGCGTCCAATCATCTCGAACGCAGTTTCATCGTTGGGTGGATGCACCAAGCCAGCCCTTGCATCCCGAAAATGCCGCTCTAAGCTCAGCGAACGGGTCAGGGCATTGCCGCCTGCCACCCGAAGCGCCAAATCCGTGGCAGCGACGGCTGCATTGGTACACAAATACTTTGCCCCAGCCAAAGCGGGTATAAGCTCATCTCGAGAATCCGATGTCACCCAGCGCTCACAGGTTTCTAACAGCATCGTTTGAGCCGATTTTAAGGTCAGTTCGATTAAACCAATTTTTTGTTGCACACTGGCTAAACTCGAGATTGGCTGCCCCAAAGCAGTTGGAACTCGAGTTTTTGCGTACTGTGTTACTTCGTTCAGTGCCGCAATACCAATTCCTAGATACGTGGCTGACATGGCTGCCCAAAACCAAGCTGTGCCAGATGAACTTGGGGCGGTTGGCATAATAAAGTCTGAGTCTGGAACAAAAACATTTTC
Source organism: Deinococcota bacterium (assembly GCA_041179225.1). Taxonomy (GTDB): domain Bacteria; phylum Deinococcota; class Deinococci; order Deinococcales; family JAAFIG01; genus JAAFIG01. The sequence goes on from JBEGTV010000064.1 coordinate 3,354, forward strand.
AAAAACCACATCATCCGCCGCACTTGAACGCAGACTGAGGGCATCCACCCAAGTTTTTTCAAAGCGCACGCCATCAGCCCCAACTGGCACAATCATCCGACCTGTAGACTCGAGAACCCCTGTTATCTGACCTGTGGGAGTCCCAATTAAGGAAGCATGAACCAAGAAAAAATCTAGGCATGTTCCGCCAGTCGTCCAATTTTTTCTGCCTGTTAATCGCCACCCACCAGCAACTTTTTTGGCAACAGTCCGAAACGCTCCACCTCGAGATGGACTGCCCAATTCGGGTTCGGAAGCCAGTGCGTTGATTAACGCCCCTCGAGAGATCACTTCCTTAAAAATTCGAGTTGAAGTGTCAAAATTCCAAGCCCCAGATTCACTTACACCACCAAGCACATGGGCGTTCATGGCAGCCGTTAATGCCACTGCTGTATCGCCTTGGGCTAAACAAATTTGTGCCAGCACAAACTCGAGCAGATTCGCACCAAGTCCACCAAAAGCCTCTGGAACAGTTAATTTTGGATAGGCACTCTGTTTTAATTCGCTAAAACTGCTGATTGGCAATTCGCCTTTGCGGTCAAAAGTATTGGCTCGAGATGCCATGCTTTGTGCGAGATGCTTAGCTAAAAGTACAAACTCGGTTTGTCGTGTGCTTAAATTTTGAAACTCAAGAAGCCCCATGTGCCTTTATCATACCTGTTGGTTTTGGCACTGAACTCTATGTCAGAATACCTTTTATGAACACAATTCAAGTTCTCGAGCCAGCCACCGAAAAAATTCTTGCCGAAATCCCAGCCGCCACTGCCAATGATGTCAACATGGCAGTACAACGTGCCAAACGTGCTTTTCCTGCTTGGCGTAAAACTGCGCCCAATGAGCGTGCCAGAATTTTGTACAGCATTGCCAACCACATCGAAGCGAATTTAGAAAAACTGGCATTACTCGAGTCAAAAAATGGCGGTAAACCAATTGGCAATGCCAAATGGGAAATTGGTGCAGTTGCCAATGTATTTCGGTATTACGCAGGGGCGGTTGAACGGCACATGGGCGCAACCATTCCCGTGGCGGGCGGTATTGCCATGACTTTCCTCGAGCCTCTGGGCGTGGTTGGGTTAATCACCCCTTGGAATTTCCCGCTTTATATTGCCTCTTGGAAACTCGCGCCGGCTTTAGCAGCAGGGAACACTTGTGTCTTAAAACCTGCCGAGCTAACCCCATTGACCGCCATGGAACTCGAGAAAATTGTCCTCGAAGCGGGATTGCCCGAAGGTGTGCTAAATGTCGTGGTTGGTACTGGACTGGAGGCGGGAAGGGCATTAGTAGACCATCCAGAAGTGGCAAAAATTGCATTTACGGGAAGTACCGCCGTTGGTAAGGATATTGCGGCTCGAGCCGCGCAGCATATTAAGCGTGTAACCCTCGAACTCGGCGGCAAAAGCGCCAGTATCATCATGGATGATGCCGATATTGCATCAGCTGCGGCTGCCGTACCAAGCAGTGTTTTTGAGAATTCTGGACAAGACTGCTGCGCCCGCTCGAGAAGACTGGTGCATAAAAATGTACTCGATGATTTCATGAACGCCCTCGAGCCACATGTTAAAAATTATCGTGTTGGCGACCCAAGCGGTGATGTGGATATGGGTCCGTTAATCTCGGCACAGCACCGCGCCCGAGTCGAAAGCATCATCGAAAATACCAAAGTTAGCATTTTAGGCAGCGCCCCAAGTGGCGCGGGGTATTGGTTTGCTCCTCGGATACTCGAGCCAGAATACGTCACAGACCGCGTGATGCAGGAAGAAATTTTTGGTCCCGTGACGGCGGTACTGGCATTCTCGAGCGAAGCCGAAGCAGTAGAACTTGCCAATAACACCATTTATGGTTTAAGCGGCAGCATTTGGACTCGGGATAACGCGAGGGCTTTACGCATGGCAAGGGCGATAGACTCTGGGGTTTTAAGTATTAACTCCAACTCGAGTGTGCGCTATACCACCCCATTTGGTGGTTTTAAGCAAAGTGGTTACGGACGAGAACTCGGACCCAAAGCACTCGAAGCGTACAGCGAAGAAAAAACCGTGTACATCCGCACCGAAGAATAATGGCTTACGCCAAATCCCTGATGCACTGATTCCTTGTCTTGCGTATTGTCTGTTACAACACACAACTTGTGTTGTGCTACGGTTGCGCCGTTTCAAGGACTTTATGATTGACTTTTTAGATATAAACCAAATTTGGCTCGAGTTGCAAAAAACTTTGCAATCTAACCAAGTCGTGACTGGTGGTTTAACCCTTGCGATTGCAGGCGGGGCAATCGCCTATTTGCGGCATTTACCGAAGCAAATCTGGGATTATATTTGGGAACGGATTGTCGTGACTGTCCAAGTGGACTCAAGAGATGATGCTTTTGAATGGTTTAGAGCGTGGCTGACGACGCAACCTGTGCGCTCGAGAATGCGTGATTTAGCTTTGGTGACGCAACGCAGTGGCGAGGCGGGTTTTGCTGTGGATAGCCGTGATAACGCGCCGCGTGGTGTGTTTGCACCCGTGGATGGGACGTTCAAAGTACAATTTGAAAATCGGACGTTTTGGTTTAGTGCCTCTCGGGAACGCCAACAAAACAACAGCGTACTGATTGGTTTCCATGAGACTTTAACGGTGCGTACTTTAGTCACCAACCGTGATTCTTTAGAGCGCTTGGTCGGTGCAGCTTATAAAACTGTCCATAAACCCGAAGAACCCAGAGTCGAAATTCTTGCACCCCGTTGGGATGATTGGCGGGTAATGCAGCGCGTGCCACCTCGAGACCCCAAAAGTCTGGTTTATGCAGGAGACTTATTTGACAGAGTTTGTGGCGATACCAAGCGCTTCCTCGAGTCTGAACAGTGGTACACCGACATGGGTATTCCGTGGCGACGTGGTTACTTGCTCTACGGTCCTCCAGGCAATGGCAAATCGAGTTTAATTACGGCATTAGCGGGTGTGCTGCATAAAAGTGTTTGTGTGCTAAACCTAGCCAGTGGAATTCTAACTGATGAAAGCCTGACCAATTTACTGACCGATGCCCCAGAAGGCAGTTTAATTCTGCTCGAGGACATAGATGCGATTTTTGTTGGTCGCAAAAAAGATGCTGAAACCAAACTCTCTTTTAATGGCTTACTCAACGCGCTAGATGGCGTAACAGCACAACAAGGGCGGATGGTGTTTATGACCACCAATCACCTCGAGAAACTCGACCCTGCTTTGGTGCGTCCGGGGCGTTGCGATGTGCATTTATTCGTGGGTCATGCGACACGGCTACAAATTGCCAGAATGCTCGAGCGCTTCTATTCGGGTATTCCAGATGCCACCGCACTTGCCGAGCGCCTCCCTGAAGACAGCATCAGCATGGCTCGAGTCCAAGAGTTTTTGGTGCGTCACCGCGATGACCTTCCAAGCGCTCGAATCGCTTGGAAAGAACTTGAAGGACTTATCCAAAGCCATTAAAGCTCTATAGTGTCAAATTCCAATACCACAGGTTCAATCCCAGCCACGGGTTCAAAAACGGGTAGATTTTCTAAAATATCTTCGCCTAGACCTTTGTAAGTGGTGAATTTCAGGGTGTCAAGGTCAAGGGTGCATAGATGACCAGTCCATTTTGCTCCTAAGTCCATAAAAATATTTTGTCCTATTCGAGTTGGTGTTCGGACGGGTGTATGACCATGTACAGACAACAAGACCCCTTCAGGTAGCGCGAATGGACCATCTTCTGGACGCGCCCAAACCATGCTGTCTTCGGGACTGCGGTAGCCTTTGACTTGGCTAGGTGCAGCGTGAACACAAAGAATGTCGCCTTTTTCGCCACCCGCATGACGATACGTGTATTCGGTACGACTGGCATAGGTCATTAGTTCTGGTGGTAAGCCCCAATCACCAAAAGCGTCGGCTTCGCCTCCACTGTCCCAACCGCCATATTCAATAATAACTGTGTCGCCACCATTTTGAATCCAGTTTTGCATGGCTAGAAGCGCATCGCCACGCCGTAATTCAGTCGGTTCGCGTTTGAAACGCTCAAAGCATTCATCTACCTCAAGAACAATGGCTTCGTGGTTGCCACGAAGTAAAGTCATTCGCCCCTCATCCGCTAGTTTACTGAGCAAACGAATCGTATCGCGGTTTCGATGCCCTCGGTCTATTGCATCACCCAAGAAAACAAAAGTGGTGTCGGCTGGCACACGCTCGAGTAACCCTTCGAGCAAATCGGCTCGTCCGTGCAAATCTGCAATTGCCAGTTTCAAGTTGTCACCTTGAGCGAGTTCATGAATTTATCTTACCTTGTCGTAAGAGGACATTGTGCCGTAATCCGACCCGAGTTATCGAATAATCCGACCCGAGTTATCGAATAATCCGACCCGAGTTATCGAATAGTCTGTACCAAATTCTTCAATTACTTGGCATGGGTTCAATTTTCCTTGTGCAAGCCCAGATAAAATCGGTTAGACTAATAGCAGCGATGAAAATACGAGCTGCCAATAAAAACGACATTCCTGCCATCGCCCAAGTGCATTTTGAATGCTGGAGAGCCTTGTTCTCGAGTCTCGTTCCAGATTTCGCCTTTGATGCTTTGCAACCACGCGGCGATCAACGCTGGCAACATTTCCTTGAAGGTGCAGAATGGGGCGACGAAGTTGCCTATGTTGCCGAAGAAGATGGTGAAGTGGTTGGTTTTGCCGCAGGGGGTCCTGAATGGGGTGGACACGCCACCATCGAAGCCGAAATGTACTCTTTATACGTGATGCCACGTTACCAAGGGCAGGGTGTGGGGAAACAACTGCTGCTTTCAGTGGCAAAAGGCTTAGTTAAACTGGGCTTAAATTCGATGCTGGTGCGTTTACGCAGTGGCAATCCAACCCCTAGGGTTTACATTGCAATGGGCGCAGAGGATTTAGGTCTGCATTCGGTCACAGTTGGAGCTGCTAGCGTTGGCGAAGTGACTTACGGCTGGTCTGACCTGCGGCGTTTAAGCGAATGGCAAGATTAGGGTATTTAGCTATGCGTAAATCAGTCGTCACTGCTTGTGTTCGGGTTCTGATCTACTCAGTTCACTCGAGGACAGTCAACTCAGTTCACTCGAGGACTTAAATTGTCAAGATGTCGTAGATTTGCAGATCGGTACTTGAGCCTTAAACTAAATTTCTCAAACTGAACAGGCGATTTGTAGCCAATCAACGAGTGTAGCCGTTGGCGATTATAGAACAGTTCAATCCACTTCTTGCTCATAAGAAAGCACCTTCTGGGCTGTTCGTGCTCGAATACCACAGCTTAAGTGACCTCTCGAGACCCCATAACCTTATCTAAACCTAACTCGAGTTTGAGAGTGCTAAAAACTTTCTACAACGGCGTTCCCTTTTCCGTCAGGCTCCCCGGTGTGACAACAAAAAGTGCCTCGAGATTAACTCTCGAGGCACAATATATTCAATAATCTAGGTTTGTTTATTCCTTGATGTTTGAGTGCAATAAGCAGTTATCTTAAGTCAGGTATTAAGTGACTCGAGCTAACTTTGAGAACT
>JBEGTV010000065.1:0-8815 GCA_041179225.1 Deinococcota bacterium
AAAGGAATCGGGGTTAAGGAAGCAATTTTTTCGATACGGGCATGGTCAATAAACGGTCTGCCTTTGCCTTTGTACGCCCCATGACTCGTACCAATGGCGATGGCTAAGTAATCCACACCAGTTAATTCAATAAACCGCGCAGCTTCTTCGGGGTCGGTTAAAAACGCATCTTCGGCAGAAACATCCACATGCTCTTCAATCCCACCCAAACGCCCAAGTTCAGCTTCAACCGTCACACCATGCGCGTGGGCATACTCAACCACTTCTTTGGTGATGCGGACATTCTCATCGAACTGGTCATGCGAAGCGTCAATCATCACACTGGTAAAGCCAGCCGCAATAGCACTTTTACAAATCTCTAAGCTCGAGCCGTGGTCTTGATGAATGGCTACAGGTACAGTCACACGGCTTGCCATATCAGCAATCATGTGTGCCAGATTTTCCGTGCCAGCGTACTTTCTAGCGCCTTCGGAAATTTGTAGAATTACGGGGCTGCGTAGCTTTTCGGCGGTCTCGAGAATGGCTTGGGTGAATTCCAAGTTGTTTGTGTTGAAAGCACCAACGCCATACTGACCAGCGCGGGCTGCGGTTAAAATTGCTCCACCAGTGACTAAGGGCATAAATCCTCCGTAACCTCGTTCTCGAGGTTTAAGGTATCGTAACCCAGTTCGGCTTAGAAGTGTTTGTACCAAGTCTAGTCAGAACAGGATTATGCCTAGCATTAGTCAGAACAGGATTATGCCTAGTCTAGTCTCATGGCTCTAATTGAGAATAAATTATCATTAAGTGGTGAAACTTTTGATTATCGGTGTTTTTCTGCTCTCGAGCCTCGCCCAAGCGCAAAGCCTACAAGTCGTCACCAGCTTTTCGATACTCGAGGATTTAGTCAAAAATGTTGGTCGCAATAACATTAGCATCACCAATTTTGTCCCTCGAGACGGCGACACCCACAGTTACCAACCCAGTGCCACCGATGTCAAAACCCTTGCCAAAGCCCAGATTGTTTTCTTGAACGGCGCTGGGTTAGAGACATGGTTTGCTAAACTCGCTAAAAACGCTGGGGGAAAAGCCCAAATTATTGAACTCGCTTCTAACTTAACCACCCGTAAACTCGAGGAAGCTGGTCACGAGGCTGGTCATAAGGTTGGTCACGAAGAAGAAAATGACCCCCATGTTTGGTGGAATCCAAGCAACGCCATTCAGATGGTGAATAGAATTCGTAATGCCTTAAGTGCCGCCGATAAAAACAACCAAGTCATATACTGGACAAACGCCGCAAAATATACCCGTGAACTCGCAAACTTAGATGTATGGGCAAAACTTGAAGTGAAAAAAATTCCAGTTTTGAACCGTAAAATTGTGACCAATCATGATTCACTTGGCTACCTTGCCGACCACTACGGCTTTAAGGTTGTCGGCACAATCATCCCAAGTGGCAGCACAGAACGCGCCCCAAGTGCCAAAGAAACCGCCGAGTTAATCCGCATTATTCGCCGCGAAAAAGTCAAAGCAATTTTTACAGAAAATATCATCAACCCCAAACTTGCCCAAACCATTGCTCGAGAAACCAATGCCAAAATTGCCCCAGCCCTGTATACAGATTCGCTCGGTGCGCTCGGCTCGAGCGGTGAGACGTTTTTGAAGGCTTTTCGGCACAACATCCAGACTTTAGTGGCGGCGTTGCGTTAAAAATCAGAATTCATTCGTTCAAACAAGATTTAAGATACTCCATTTGACTTATGTCATAATCAAAACCATACCTACGCCGTTAAGCGCATGTAATTTGGGCATTAAGGGATTTATAATCTTGGGCTGAGATGTTATTTTGCTTCACTGTGATGAAGCGAGTTTCATCTCGAGTGGAGATTTTGTGATTACTGCCCGTGCCTTAGAAGTTCTTGAATTCCAACCCATCCGCCAAGCCATAGCGGAACGATCAGCTACCATCATGGGCAGAGAACTTGCTTTAGCACTCCATCCAACCTCGGATGCCTACGCTGTTCGTATCATGATTGAACAACTCGAAGATGCCCTGATTGGCTCGAGTCTGCACCTAGGCGGAATTACCGATGTGCGCGGCGTGATTAGTAAACTCGGACAAGGACAATTGGTCGGCGCTCCTGAACTGCTCGAGGTTGCCTATACCTTAGATGCCGCCATGACCCTACGCCGCAGTATTGCCCAGCACAGTTTAGGTCCACTGATGCACGTTGCCGAAAAAATTGGTCAACACACAATTCTGACCCGCAGTATTTTAGAAAAACTCAACCGTGACGGGTCGGTACGCGATGATGCCAGCCCAAAGTTGCGCCAACTGCGCCGCCGACTCGAGCCGCTTCGCAGTCAAATCCGAGACAGCCTGACCCGCATCATGGAACGAAACGGCGAATACCTCCAAGACAAAATCATCACCATTCGCCGCGATAGGTACGTGATTCCCGTCCGCTCGAGTTTTGAAAACCAAGTCCCCGGGATTGTGGTGGATTCAAGTGCCAGCCAACAAACTGTGTTTATCGAACCCGCCAGTGTCGTCCCACTCAACAACGAACTTGCCCGCACCGTCATCGAAGAAGAACAAGAAGTCGCCCGAATCCTGCTCGAGCTAACCCGCATGGTTGCCGATGAACCCGGGCTTTGGGAAACCTTACGGGCTGTTGCCGAACTCGATTTAATTGCCGCCAAAGCTGCGCTAGCAAAAGACTGGGATTTAACCCGCCCCGATGCAAGCCCCGAAGGTGAATTTGAACTGATTGATGTACGCCATCCGTTAATAAAAGACTGCGTACCCAATTCTTTTCGCCTCGACAAAGAACGACGTTTACTTTTAATTACGGGTCCGAACATGGGCGGAAAAACCGTGACCCTAAAAAGTTTGGGCTTAGCCGTCGCCATGCACCAAAGCGGTTTGTTTATCAAAGCCTACAGTGCCAAATTACCAATCGTCGAAGAAATTCTTTGTGATATTGGTGATGGACAAAACCTCCTCGAGAGTTTAAGCACTTTCGCCGCCCATCTTAAAAACCTCAGTACAATTCTCGAGCGAGCCAAAACGGGTTCGCTCGTTTTAATAGACGAACTCGGAAGCGGCACAGACCCTTCTGAGGGTGCAGCACTTTCTCAAGCCATGATTGAGCAATTATTAACCCAAGGCGCAAGGGGAATTATTACCAGCCACCTCACGCCACTTAAAATCTTTGCTTCCGAACGCCAAGATGTGGTTAATGCCAGCATGAGCTTTGATGTCGAGAATTTACGCCCAACATACAAACTTTCAATAGGCGCACCCGGACGCTCGTATGCTTTGGCGATTGCACGGCGCTTGGGCTTTCCAAATAGCGTCGTCTCGAGGGGCGAAACGATTTTGGGACCAGAAGGACTACAAGTTGAAAAACTGCTCGAAGCCCTCGAGATAGAACGTAAAAATTTAGAGACCGACGCAGCGGCAGCCAGAATTGCCAAAGAACACAGCGAAAAACAAGAAAAAGACCTAAAAACTAAACTTGAGCAATTAGAACAACAAAAAAATCAGTTCTTACTCGAAGCCCAAGCCAAAGCCGACAGTGTTTATCGCAACGCCATCGAACAAGTACGGCAACTCAAAAACCGCACCCAAACCGACTTACAAAGCGAACGCCCCAAAGTCATGCAGGAATTGCGCGACTTACGCGCTGCCGCCCAAGCCGAGCGCCCACAGATGAGTGCTGTGCAACGCGAACCAGAAGCGCTAAAAGCTGGCGCGAGTGTTGAAGTTCCAAGTTACGGTACGAACGGCAAAATCCTCGAGTTACGCGGCGAAGATGTGCTGGTGCAAATGGGGCTGCTGAAAGTGACCTTAAAGCGCCGAGATGTGCGCCTAAAACAAAATGGGATTAGTGTCAAAGCCGCCAGTGGCGGGGTGTATATTTCCCCCTCGAGTTTCACCAAAGAACTGAACTTGCGTGGCGCTCACGTCGAAGAAGCGATTGAAGAAGTCCGCAATTTCATCACCGAAGCCCAAGCCCTGCGCGAAGGGCAAATTCGCATCCTGCACGGTAAAGGCGAAGGGATTTTACGGCGCGTGGTCAGAGATTACTTAAAAACCGACAAGCGCATCTCGAGTTACAGCGATGCCAACCCCAACGAAGGCGGGCATGGTGTGACCGTGGCGAATATACGGGTTTAAGATGATGTTTTCTTCTTTGCTCGAGCTTCTTGATAAGCTGCCAAGACCTGACATTGATTTACCGTTAGGTGCATCCTTACAAGATATACTTTCTTTTGAAACACACTATAAGTTACATCTTCCAAATTCCATGCGTGAATTTTTACAGGTTATCAATGGAGCTTATGTTGGCAGTCAAGTGTTCTTGGGAATCAATTCGACAACCAACAATGAAATTGGGCGATTTTTGGAACTAATACCTTCATGGGTTCAAAGAAATTGGATACCCATTGCATCAGATGGTTGTGGCAATTATTTCGTGATGATGGTGGCAAATGAACAAAATCAGCCTATTGGTTTCATAGATCATGAAACAGGGTATGAAACCGTTGATTACGTCGTTTCATCCAGACTTGAGATTTTTGTCGAACAATTCATTTTGAGAGAAGTTGATGGAACAAGAAAATTAAAGAATTGGTTTTTTGATGAAAAAATTGCTTTGCAAATAGACCCCAATATTCTGAAGTTCAAGGATTTAGGACTTCCTTGGATAAAATAAGTGCATAGCATTCTATGCCTCGAGCCTCAGCTTCACGCAGCACTCCGAATCCCAAGCCACTGCCGTTCTTTAATCTGTAATTCTGGTTTTGTGCTATGAACCACGTATAATTCACGATTTGGGTCAGTTGCTTTGAATTGTCTGTACGCCACAAGCGCCGCAAAAGACTCAGCAAAACTTGCAAGCACCGCGACATCCTCGAGAATACGAAACTCGCCTTCAGAACGTCCGTGCAGTGCCTCGAGCAGAAGCCAAGTTTCAGGGTAATGTTGGCGTACTTCTTGGTAAGTCATGCAAGTATTGTAGGGCAAAAGTGCTTAGAAAAGTTAGGGTATTCTCGAGTTACACCGATGCCAACCATAACTTTAAGTCGTTTACTTCTTGGTATTTGTTTACAGATTCATGCAACTCGCTCAATTCGTAGTCCATTTTCTCATACTTTGACCAAAATGCTTGTTGTGGTGAAATATCTGAATGACATAGAGCAATAGTCTTGATAGACCACAGAAAGAAACGAAAAAGATGTGCAAGTGTGTATGCGGAAAGCCATACACTTCTCGGAGTTGGATCAGCGCCAAAATGAAACCCCAAAGTCTCGTTTGAAATCATGAAATTAAAATTCGTTTGTACATTAGCAGTGATGTGTTTGACACTACAAAGTGTGTCATAAATCTGATACCACATATCAGTTATATTTTTTAAGGCATCACCAATGTATCCGTCATTTTGCCAAACTCCTTGAACCCTGTCATAAAGATTTACTGGGTTTTTAAAAGGGTTGGGGTGTTCTAGCCACTGTTTTGCTTTGTCATCATTCGCTCCAATATACATAATTGTAAAAGCTGATTCAAAACTTGAAGAGGTGAGAGTTGCTGCTTGTAAGCTGTATCCATTGAATGCAAGCGTCGAAATTGCAAAGCAATCTGTAAATATCCTCATGAATAAAAAACGAGTTGCAATATCTGATGACTTAATTTCAGTATTAGTTTTTTCCGATTGACTTTTGAGTAACTCTTCACCCAACTGTGCAATCTCAGCTCGAAAAATTTCCATTTGTGGAAATGCTGAAATGAAGTTCTTTGCTGCTTCATTTTCAAGTTCAGTTAAAGTAGGTATTTCTTGCATTTTACTTTCTCCTTTTGAAACGTTCATATGTTACAGCTAAATCACATAATTTAAGTTTGCATAAGTTTCCCAACATAATTACCTTGAATCAATTCTCAACAGGGCGAACACAAGATTCGCCCCTACACACGATATATTCTCGAATAGATACCTTAACCTAAATTTGTTTTCCCACTTAGTAATAATCTTCGCCTATCACCTTAAATCCCGTTTCTCGAGCATCAAATTCAATAGCATTTCAGGCGGCTTAAAAAATCATTTTCAGTCACAGGACGAACACAAGGGTCGCGCCCTACCTGACGTAATTGCATGCCGCTTTTTGCATTTTCAAAAACGCTTTGCCTCGAGCCTTTGCTTAAAATCTTAAAGCTCGAGCCGTGGCTATCTGCTTGGCACGCAAAACTTGACAAAAACATTTCACTTCGCTACTATTTCTTTGTTGATGCGGCGGACATGTGCCATAAGTACATGACATCACGTTACCTGCAAAGGTCGAGGCTTGTCCGGTAAAGACACTTTCCGAATACCAAGGCAACCCCTTGGCGAAGGCTCTCTTAAAGAGAGCCTTTGTTATTTACGGGTTTCGTGGCAATGGTTTGTTTTTAACTAAACTCTCAGCAATGGTAAAAAGTTGATTCGTTTGGTCTTGCCAACCACGGTAATCCGATGAGCGCTCGAGATGTGAAGGCGAAACTTTTTCTTCTCTCGAAATGCCTTAAAAATTATTTTGTAATGTACCAAAATACCTGCTTCGTTAAGAATCTGAACTGTTGCATAACCATCATAACCAGCATCGAAAATATAGGCTTGGTGTAGCTTCCTAATAATTCGGGGAAGCTGTTTTGAGTCTTCGTAACGCTCAAAATGAAATGGGCGCGAGTCTCGAGGTGCAGTATACAGGAGTGCTGAACGTTCCGCAGCCGAAAGTGCATTATCGTCTTTGGCAAAGCAATGAAAGCTGTATGTAACTATAAATTCGTATTGCCTTTCGGTTTTTGGATTGGTGTACACAACTTTACTGGCGTTCAAATGGGATAGGTCATAAGTTATGCCGTTGTACACAAAATGATGCCATTGTTCGACTTCTCCAATTGTCATTGTTTGGGATTGTAACTTGTTTATCACGTTTCTAAAGCCTCTGCCTGAAATCTTTAAGCTCGAGCCAAAGCTGTATTATGTTTTCGAGTAAACCTATGAAAAAACATGCCCTTGCCCATATCGCCCTTGTGGTACGTGATTACGATGAAGCCATTGCGTTTTATACGCAAAAACTTGGTTTTTCGTTGCTCGAGGATTCGTATCAGCCTGAGCAGGACAAACGCTGGGTTGTGGTTGCACCTGCTAATTCCAGTGGTGCAACAATTTTATTGGCGAAAGCCTCGAGTGCCATGCAAGAAGCCTTTATTGGCAATCAGGCAGGTGGTCGGGTATTTTTGTTTTTAGTCACCAATGACTTCTGGCGGGATTATCATGATTTACTCGAGAAGGGCGTTGAGTTTATTCGTGAACCCAAGTCGTTTGAATACGGCACAGTTGCGGTTTTTAAGGATTTGTACGGTAACTTATGGGATTTAATCGAGTATGCCCCAGACCATCTGATGCGTTCTAGGTTGCTTTGATGGTTTCGATTTAAGAGCTAATGTACTCGAGAAACCTGTGCGGAACGTATTTCTTTAGAGCTTTGTTTATTGTCTCGAGACGATTTACGTTATTTGCATAACAGCTTCTTTTTATGTTATAATCACCCGTTAAACTAACGGAGGTTTCACTTGTCAGAAGTTATCCCAGTCAATATCACCGATGAAGTCAAAGATTCATTCCTGACCTACGCCATGTCAACCATTGTCGAACGCGCTTTGCCCGATGTGCGTGACGGCTTAAAACCAGTGCAGCGCCGCATTTTATACGCCATGCACTCGGACTTAAATTTGCTTTCTACTCGTAAGCACTCCAAAAGCGCTGGTGTGGTCGGCGAAGTGATTAAAAAGTACCACCCACACGGCGACATGCCAATTTACGAAGCAATGGTGCGCCTTGCTCAGTGGTGGAATTTGCGTTACATGCTGGTGGATGGTCAAGGGAATTTCGGTTCTTTGGACGGCGACCCTGCTGCCGCTTACCGTTATACCGAAGCCCGTCTAACCAAAGCGGCTGAAGCCATGCTCGAGGACATCGAAAAAGAAACTGTTTCGTTTCGCCCAAATTTCGATGAGTCGCACGAAGAACCAACTGTGTTACCAGCCGCCTTTCCGTACATGTTGGTTAATGGGGCTGTAGGCATTGCTGTGGGTATGGCAACCAATATCCCACCGCATAACCTGACCGAAATTTGCAATGGATTACTCGCCATTATTGCTAAGCCCGAAATCGAACTTGATGAGTTGATGACTCATGTGACCGGACCTGACTTCCCAACAGGAGGACGACTTGGTAAAAAGGGCATCCGTGAAGCCTACGCCACAGGTCAAGGCAGTATTCGTTTACGTGGTAAATCGCGGATCGAAGAAGTTAAAGGTCGTTCGCAAATTGTCATTACTGAGATTCCGTACCAAGTCAACAAAGAAAATTTTATTAAAACCATCAGTGCTTGTTACCGCGAAGGCAAAATTCCAGACATCAGTGCTTTGCGCGACGAATCAGACCGCAAAGACCCCGTGCGAATTGTTCTCGAGTTAAAACGCGGTACACTGCCCGATTTGGTCTTGAATCAGTTGTACAAGCACACGCAATTGCAAAGCAGCTTTAACATTATTAACCTTGCAATTGTCAACGGTGCGCCTAAAGTCCTGCCAATCAAAGATGCAATGGTGCATTACCTTGATCACCGTAAAGTCGTGGTCACCAAACGCACCGAGTACGACCTGAAAAAAGCCCGAGCCAGAACCCATATTCTCGAGGGTTTGTTAATTGCTTTAGATAACATTGACGAAGTGATTCGTTTAATTCGGGCTGCCCAAAGTGGCGCAGAAGCCCGCGATGCCCTGATGGTG
>JBEGTV010000066.1:0-8806 GCA_041179225.1 Deinococcota bacterium
GCATTACCAAAGTCAAGCCAAACCATACCAAGTAAACCGTAAGTAAAGGCAGTTTGTAATCCAAAGTCAAAACGCAATTCGACTGAACCTGTGTAGTACACATCGCCGCGTAAGTCACCAAAGTCAAAACCACGCAAGTTAATCGCTTCGGAAGCAGTTGCTCCACCAATACTAAAGATGCGGCTGCTTGGGGCTGCACCAAAGAGTGTTCCTGCATTAAAGCGGAAAGCCAGTGCAAAATTACGATCATCGCCACCAACGCCAAATTTGCCTTGTGAATCCCAGCCTAGCCCTAAGTAGGTTCTAAAACCAAATGTGCCTTGCGTCCAAGATAATGGGCGCGGTTGGGCGTTGGGCAGGGTTGAATCTATGCGATCAGTGCCAAAACCATAACCAAGGCTACCTTGAATCAGCCAACCTTGGGTTGGAAAATCCTCGCGGTTTTTGGTGTTGAATTCGCCCGATAAACTGACATAAGCGGTTAAGTTATTTAAGGGAACACCTTGGTTCGTACCTGCCACAGCAGCCACGGCAGCGTCGTTATTGGTGTTGTTAAATGGTTTTGTGGCGACATCAGTAGGGGTCTCGAGGAAATTTTGTTCATACTGGAAATCAAAGGCAATGCGAATTGTAAAATTACTAAAGAGTTGTCTGCCAAGACTAATTCCCGCGCCAGTATTGCGGGTACTAAAATAACGAGAACCTTCGTTGAAATTTGTTGTGGTTGGTAAATCCAAAAAAGTACGGCTGAATTCGACGACCCGTTTAGCCGCCACGTTAGAAGAAAAATAAACCGAGACTTCGGTGCGGTTGGTGGCAAAGTCTAAAAAGTTAAAATCAAGCCAAGGAATAGAATACGAAAACCCACCACTAACCACTTGTCCAGCTTCGTTGGGTTGAGCTTGGAAAGTTACATTCATTCGGTGTGCCACACCCCAAGCATTGCGCTCGCTGTAGGTTAAATTACCTGCAAAGCCATCAAGTGTCGAAAAGGTCAGACCGGGTAAAACCTCGCCTGTGCTGCCTTCTTCGAGTTCAAGTACCAAAACAACTTCTTCGGGTTTACCACTTGGGGCTGGAATAATGTTTGGGCGAATATCTTTGAGGATTCCTAGGGCTTGGATATTGCGAAAAGAATTACGAATTTTGTTTAAGTCTAGCAGTCCACCAGCCTTGGGCAGTTCACGCAAGATAATTCGGTCTTGACTGCGGTGCGCGTTACGCCATTTTAATTCGTAACCCACAAGTTTAACTTCCAGTACCCGCAATGTGTAAACACCATCTAAATAACTGACTTCTGGTGTACCAACGATTGTATAACCAGCCTCGGAGTAGGCTTGAATAAAAGCCGTAAAATCAATTTCTCGGGCAATTTGGGCATTGTAAGTATCGCCTAATTTTTGGGTAATTAAACGCCGTAAACGATCGGTTGGGATAACGGTATTGCCTAAAATCCGAATGGTTTGAATTGGACCGGCGGGGGCATCCTCGATGGTAAAAGTCACAATGACCGAGTTATCACCGCTTGGCTCGAGAACAATCCCAACTTGTTTATCACGTCCACGCGCCAAATTACGGGTTTCTTTAATCAGGGTCTGGTAATTAAAAAAATCGCCCGGTTTTTGTGACAAGGTACTCGGGTCAATGCCAAGTGCGGTAGCATCTATAGCAGCAATTTTTAATTCGTTAATGACAATCGTTAGTACACCATTCTCGAGATTCGAGAGTTCGATATTCGGTCCTGAACCAATGTATCCACGCGCCGTGTTCGCGCCGTAACCTTTTTTGACATACAAATTATTGATTGCTCGTAAACCATCAAAATAAATGCGAATATCAAATTTACCCGAACTGACCAAAGGATTAAACTGAGCAATAATTTCAGGTATAGGCACAAGAGTCGCACCAACCGTTTTAACTTCACGCACCGTCGCATTTTCGTTAATTGTGTAAGTCACAATGACTTTATTGTCTTTAGGTTTGGACAACTCGAGTTTAATCTCTAAGGTAAACGGAAAACCAATACTCTGACGATAAACTGCGCCCAGCCCACTGCGAGCTTCCTCGAGTCGAAGATTACTGACCATCACACCCGCCGTAACATTGTAACGTTTCTCGAGCAACTCGAGAATTTGGTCATTACTGACAATTGTATTGCCTTTAACTTCTACTTTTTCGATTGTTGGGTTTGGCGTTACGGTAATTCTTAAAATATTGCGTCCATTCTCGAGTACCACCGCGACTTTGGTGCTGTTGGTTTGAAAAAAACCAGTGCTTTCGACTTGCCCTTGAATATCAGTTGCCACCACATTTTCCAGAGCATCTCCCACCGAAACATTGATTGTCACTTTAATTAACCCGACCAAAGAATCGTCTAGTGTGCCAATACTACTGACCACCACAATGTCATCAATTTGACCTTTTGGCGTTTGTGCCAAGGCAGAAGTCGAGAAAAAACATAAACATAAGAATAAGAACCTTGTTACCAATCGCATGAAGCCTCCAAATAAATTTCATCTGCTGAACGCGCTCGAGTCTCGCGTGTTTTGCTCTTCCTTGCGTGAAGTGCGTGTGAGAAGCACTAATAAACCAAATCAAACGTGTGGCACAATCAACAGCCCAAGAGTTTACCTGAGTTAGAACATAAAAAGGTGAGCGCCAACTCAGACAAACAGGCTAAGATGAAGACCATGAGCCAAAACCATTCTATAAATGAACGAATTAAAAGCATTGTGAGTGCCTACAAAGCCTATTCTACTGATGTTCCAGAGATTGCGATTATCCTCGGCAGTGGCTTAGGTCCTCTGGCAGAACAACTCGAGAATCCCGTGATTGTTTCTTACAAAGACTTGCCTGGTTTTCCGATTTCGACCGCTCCCGGTCATGCAGGCAGGGCAGTGATGGGAATGCTCGAGGGCCAGAGAGTTCTGGCATTCCAAGGACGGGTGCATTTGTACGAAGGTTACACCGCCCACGAAGCTGGAATTCCTGTGCGTTTTGCCCACGCGCTCGGCGCAAAAAAAATAATTCTGACCAATGCGTGTGGCGGCTTAAACCCTGCTTGGAATGCAGGGGACATCATGCTGCAAACCGATTACATTAACTTTACGGGTACAAACCCGTTAATTGGCGATAATGACCCCACAGTGGGCGAACGCTTTTTGCCGATGATGAATGCTTACGACCCCCTGTACCGCCAAATAGCCAAAGCTGCGGCTCGAGCCGAGGATTTAGAACTGCGTGAAGGCACGTACCTAGCGGTTTCAGGACCGATGTACGCCCCAAAAGCCGAATTGCGGATGTTCAGACTTTGGGGCGCAGATGCAATTGGCATGAGTACGGTGCAGGAATTGATTGTGGCGCACTACTTAAAAATGCGGGTTCTGGGGTTAAGCAGCGTGACCGATATGGCAGTCGCAGACCAAGGCGACCATAGTGGCACAACCGAAGAAAATGTGATTGCCACTGCCAAAGCCACTGCGCCGCGTTTTGAGAAGCTACTTAGAGCGATTTTACGAACCATGTAGAATGGTGGCTGTGAGGAGATCAGCAGCATTATTTAATTAAAAGAGACTCCCTCAAAGGATTTTATGCTCTCAGATGTACAAACCCGAATAGAAAAGGCTTGCCAAAAGGCTGGGCGCAACCCAAGCGACATTAAACTGATTGCTGTCACCAAAGGGCATACACTCGAGGAAATCCAAGAAGCGATTCTCAATACAGGGCATACTGCCCTTGGCGAAAACCGCATCCAAGAAGCATTGCCAAAACTCGAGGCACAGCCAAATTTAGAATGGCATTTAATCGGGCATCTGCAAACCAATAAAGTTAAATTCTGTGCGGGTTTTAGCATGATTCACAGCATAGACAGTTCGCGCTTACTCGAGGAGATTCATAAACGCAGCCACACTTGGGCGAGAATCCCTGAACTTCTGCTCGAGATTAACATGGGCTTTGAAGCCCAAAAACACGGTGCAACCCCAAACCAAGCCTCTGAACTTTTGGCGACTGCAAGGGATTTGGGTCTAACAGCTCGCGGCTTAATGACAGTTGCGCCTCAAGACCCAAACCTTGCGAAAGCTGCCTTTGCGGGACTTGCAAAACTACGCGACTCGCTTGGTTTGGAGCATCTGAGTATGGGCATGTCCGACGACCTTGAATTGGCAATAAACGAGGGTGCAACCATTCTTCGCATTGGTAGAGCCTGCTTTGTGTAAAACACCCTTGTTGTTCTCATCACGCTCAGGTAGAGTGGAGCGGGGGAATCCATGAAACGCACACCACTCGATGTCCGACACCAAGAATTTACAAACGCACTTTCTGGGTATTCCAAAAAAGACGTGCGTGAATTTCTGATGAGTGTGGCTGAAGACTTTGAGGAGTACGAACGTGGAATGCGAAACAACCAAGAACGGATTGCTCAACTCGAGGCGCAAGTCAACGAATTGCGTCAAGGCGAAGAAACGCTGAAACGGGCTGTGGTTAGTGCTGAGCGAATCTCCAATGAAATGAAGTTGAACGCCGAGCGTGAAGCCAGTTTACGCATCAAAAATGCTGAACACCAAGCGCAAACTTTACTTCAAGAAGCCGAAAATCAAAAAGAACAATTGCTGCGTGAAGCCTTAAATAAAGCTCGGGATATTCGTGTCGAAATGGAACGCTTGCGTTCACAGCGTTCGATGTTTGCTTCGCAATTTAAGGCAATGCTACAAAGTCATATGGAAAACATTGACCGAGGCGAAGACAACGGCACATAAACCTGTCATGTCAACGGCACATGATTACGCCTCGAGAACTCCGCGAATTCGTTCTGGTAAATGCCGCCATTCCTTAGGGGAAATACTACTAAGCGGTTGCTCGAGTCGCAAAGCCAAGTATGCTTTGGCAGTTAGTTCAAGATAAAACCGCATTTCAGGGGCATTCTGGGCTAAAATTTGTAAAGCTAAGGCTTCGAGTTGCCCTTGTAAATACTCGAGGGCTAAGAATTTAGCGCAATTCATGATTTCGTCGGGTTCAGTGTGATTCAGCAGTAAATCTGGGTTGCGGATAATTTTTGAACGCCACTGAGCGGCTAATGGCGAACGCAGGGTAATCCGACAATGGGCGCAAGGTTGGGGTTTCTCGGTCAGTGTTTCACAAATTGGACACGGCACAAATCCATTGCGGAGGCGTTCTAATCGCGCTCGAGCCAAGGCTTCCGCCACGCTTTGCAGGGTGTTACGAATGTTTTCTGGAGTGTTTTCTAAACTCTGGGCAATGCGTTTTTGTTCGGCTAAGGTCAGTTTAATGGTGCGGTGCTTGACGGTTTTACTCGTCTTCTCGAGCAATCCAACTGTGAATTGCAATTGAGTTGGAGCAGCGCTCCCTAGCACTTCTTGCAATTTAGCCAAGTAAAGCGGCGTATTCAAGCTAAAAAAACTGGCGGCAGTGTTGTCCTGCACACGAATAACCATGATTGTTTCTTTGGATTCTCGGTTCTTACGAAATTCAATCGCTTTGGTGGTTCGTGCCAATTGATGCCCTACAGCATCATCCCAAGCTGCTAATAAACGCGCCTTATCAAAACTGCGTTTCCAACCTTTGCGTTCAACTACACGATCAAGTACCCCAGTTATTTGCTGCATTCCACCGACCCGAGAACGCTGCGAGACTCGAGACCTCATAAACTCCCTAGCTTGCCATCAGTGATGCAGTAAGACTTAATGGCTCGAGGAGGTGCTTCTGTACCAGTCACAATGGCTTGCGGGGCAAGTTCTGCCATCCCAAGCAAATAGTCACGGCGGCTCGAGTCGAGTTCGGCTGTAAAATCATCGAGCAGCAAAACAGGTGCTTCTTTGAATTTTTCGGTCAGAAGAATAAATTCAGCTTGACGCAAAGCAAGGGCAATGGTTCGGGCTTCGCCGCGAGACGCATAATCAGCAGCTTTTGTTCCCGCTAGTAAAATCTCGAGGTCATCACGGTGCGGACCAATGGCAGTGCTGCCTCGGGCTATTTCTTCACGACGTTTTTCTTTTAAGTGGGTTTTTAGATCATCTAAACGAGCAGTTTCGAGTAGTTTTAAGTCAAGTAATTTATGATTTCCCGCTAGAACCGCATGGGATTCTTTAGCAATTTCAGTCAGGCGATTCATTGCCCGACGACGCAATTTCATGATTTCCTCGGCATACTCAAGCAATTTTTCATCCCAGACTTCAAGCATCCAATCTTCGACTCGCTCGAGTTTTAAGACCGCATTGCGTTGCTGTACCACCCGTTCATACTGCTGCAACAATGCTCCATAACGCGGCGAGACCTTCGAGACCAGCACATCCAAAAAACCACGGCGCAGACTTGGGCTACCATGAATCAAATCCGCATCTTCGGGACGAATCAGCACTGCACTGGCATGACGAGCAAGTTCTGCTACACGAACCGTTACACCATCTACTTTGGCGCGTTTCTTACCGGGGGCTAAACCGACTTCGAGCTTAGTAATGCCATCATCACGTTCGACTTCCGCGCCAATAAATGCCTCTTTTTGCCCAAGTAACACCACTGTTTCGAGTTTAGAAACTTCCACCACACCCGTTAAAACCAAAAAAATCGCTTCGAGCAAATTCGATTTACCCATGCCATTACCACCCACAATAGCCGTAATTCCAGTCCTAAACTCGAGTTTGCCAGCCTCGAGATTACGGAAATTAAGGGTTGAAAGCGAACGGAGTAACACAGCAACAGTCTACTTGAGAAAGCGAGGAGAATGCTTAACGCACTGCAATTTGTTCCTCGAGCAGATAAAAAGTAGGTTCATCTTTCGAGGTGAAGCCAATCGCTTAGCAGTGTGTCTAGTGGTAAAAAATCGGTAGCAAAAGCATGATAATGGACTTGTTCGATATGGCCGCGTTCGTTAATAAAAAATTCGGCGGGCATTCGGGTGGCTTCACCTTCGGCAGCAGTACGGAAGGTATCCATTTTTGTACCTTCGATAATCCCGCCCATGTTTTTCCAATTTTGTGGGCTAAGCATTCCCCATAAACTGCGTTCCACACCGTACTTAGCATAAATGATGTCTTGAGGGTCGGCAAGCACTGGGTATGGCGGCTTTTGTTTACCAATGCCAAGCGGTAAAACATCTTCGGGTGAACCGAAAATACCGATCAGTTCAACATTGGCATTTCTAAAAGTGTCGTACATACGAATAAATTCGCGGTTGCGCGGATTACAAATTGGACAACCTGCCTGACGATTAAACCGCAGTAAGACTCGTTTGCCTCGGTAATCAGATAAACGCACTTTTGTACCACCCAAACCGGGTAATTCAAAATCAGGCGCTAGGTCACCAGGAATTAAACGCTGACGGATTCGTTTGGCGGCTAGCTCTAAGGGTTTAGGGCGAATCATACCGAGTGACTCGAGTTTTTGAATAATCACCCCAAGTTCATCCCAAGCCAGTCGGGTGCGTTGGGCTACCTCGAGTAAAGTTAATTCGTTGGCTAAAGCCGAAATCACTTCGTAATCCAAAGTTTCTAAATCAGGGCTGTTGCGAATCAGGTGTTCAAAAACCAAGTACGTGTCGGTTGGTTCAAATACGGGTAATTTACGAAATTGCAATTGCTCGAGTAATGGTGCTATTTTCACACCGGGTTGTAAGAACTCATGCAGTACAGGGCGTGGCACAAACATAAAGTCCCCATCGGTTCGCCCAAGAATGGGCATTAGACCCATTTTTGCCCTTGCTGAAAGCATGTTTTCTAAGGCATTGATTGGTAAAACGCCTTCTTTGGTCAGTACCTGTAGGGCAGTTGCGGCATCTGAATGTTGTAATCGTATGCGTTCATATGTTTCAGAATTCATGACTTTTGGTACAAGCATTTTACTCCATTGTGGAATGAATGGGCTGATGATGCCACCTAAGGATTGTCCTGCCACTATCATTTTGGTGTTTAGGGCTTGATTATTAAAACGTAGATGCAGCACACCTTCAAGCTGATGCAGCACGACTCTTTGCAAAAGCGCTGTGATGGACAATTGACTTAAGTTTCCTTGGGCTGTTTCGGTACTCATGAAGTAGAACTATACGACTAAAGTTACAATTTGATTGTATAAAAAATGCACATTGACTTTATTGAACTTTGTTCTAGGGCTGTTATTCATACTCGTTTTGCTTAGAAAATGTTATACACTTTCGGGTTTTTGTACTACAATGATTCTCGAGCGCCCTACTTAAATCGCTGTCTTGTGCTTGGAGGATTTTCATGGAAACTGTGCGCGTCTCAGGTCAATCAAAACCCAATTCGGTGGCTGGTGCGATTGCTGCCTTACTGCGACTTCATGGCGAGGTTGAAGTTCAAGCCATTGGTGCGGTGGCAGTTAATCAGGCAGTCAAAGCCATTGCGATTACCCGAAGTTACTTAAGCGTGGATAACATGGATTTAATTTGTGTACCCGCTTTTGTTAAACTCGAGCTTGAGTCCGAAGAACGCACAGCCTTAAAATTTATTTGTAAATCACATCAATTAGAAATCAGCGAAATTCCAAACCCATGAGCCTGATTCTCGAGCCGATTGTATGAGCCTAATTCATGAGCCGATTGTATGAGCCTGATTCTTGAGTCGATAGACCTTGAAATGCTTGATGGAAAGCACGGTGCAGCTTGCCAATTTGCCATGAAATTAGTAGTGCAGTACGCCCAGATGCTTGAATCTCAAAACTTAATTTCGGTGGTCGGAGCGCATATAGATGGTTGTTTATACCACGGGCAAGCCAGCCTTGATTTTGCCCAACGCCTCGTGAAACTTGGTGGGAGGGTGCGCGTCCCAACCAGCTT
>JBEGTV010000067.1:0-8777 GCA_041179225.1 Deinococcota bacterium
CTTTACACGGCACAGACGTAACGCTGGTTGGTCTCGAGCCAAGTTTCTTACGCACCACCCGTTACGCCATCGAAGCCTCGGATGCAGTCACAGCAGTTTCGGATTACTTAGCTGATCACACCAACACAGTTATGGGGGCAAATAAAAACATTGATGTGGTCTATAATTGGGTGGATACCGAACGATTTACACCGATTACTGACAATACCTACCGCAGCCGCTTTGCTCGAAGTGACGAAAGCCTAATTGTTCACGCCAGTAATTTCAGAGAAATCAAACGCCCCAAAGATGTGATTCGCGTCTTTGCTAATGTCCTAAAGCACCAAAAATCACGGTTAATCATGATTGGTGATGGTCCTGAGCGTCTACCGACACTCGAGTTAGCCAAAAGCATGGGCATTGCCAAAAATGTGCATTTTATTGGCTCGTTTCCCAATGTCGAAATGATTTTTGGTGTCGCTGATTTACTGCTGCTACCCTCTAGCAAAGAGAGCTTTGGGCTAGTCGCACTCGAGGCAATGGCATGTGGCGTACCGGTCATCTCGAGCAACGCTGGTGGACTACCCGAAGTGGTACTTCACGGAATAACAGGTTTTACCCTGCCAATTGGCGATGTGGCGGGCATGTCTGAGGCTGCCATAAGCGCCCTCGAGCAATTACCAAAAATGCGAATCGCAGCAAGGGAACGCGCTGTAAAGGAATTTCACCCCAATGTAATTTTGCCAAAATACATTGGGGTATACGAACGCACCTTAGCCAGCTAGTCTTTAACTCGAGCCAATACAAAAACTGACTTATGAAAAAGCGAACCAATTGGTTCGCTTTTTCATCCCTTAGCTCTTGCGCTGGTTCGGCTCGAGAATCCGTTTGCGAAGACGAATACTCTTTGGGGTGACTTCGACCAGTTCATCGTCGCCAATGTACTCGAGGGCTTCTTCTAAACTCATTGGTGAAACTGGGGTCAGGGTTACGGCATCATCTGCGCCACTGGTTCGCATATTGGTTAGTTTTTTAGATTTGCAAACATTGATGTTTAAGTCTTTAGGTCCGCTGTTAGAACCAACAATCATACCAATGTAGACTTCGATGCCCGGTTCAATAAAGAACTTACCGCGATCCTCGAGTTTCCAAATGGCGTATGGAAAAGTCTGC
This sequence comes from Deinococcota bacterium, assembly GCA_041179225.1. Classification (GTDB taxonomy): domain Bacteria; phylum Deinococcota; class Deinococci; order Deinococcales; family JAAFIG01; genus JAAFIG01. Next base: position 1,153 of record JBEGTV010000067.1, read on the forward strand.
CCCGCTTCCATTGCCACCATCGAACCGTTCTGACGGGTTTTAATTTCACCTGCAATTGGGGCGTAACCATCAAAAACGTGATTCATGATGCCTTCGCCTTGAGTCATACTTAAAAACTGAGTGCGGAAACCAAATAAACTGCGGGCTGGGATTTTATACTCGAGCCGCATTCGACCATTTTGATTATCCATGTTCAGCATTTCGCCACGTCTCGAGCCAAGGGTTTCCATCACGCCGCCCATTTTGCCTTCGGGTACATCTATCACCAAATGCTCGTATGGTTCGTGGGTCACACCATCTATTTCACGGGTGATGACCTGCGGTGTGGAAACCTGCATTTCGTACCCTTCACGGCGCATGGTTTCGATTAGGATTGATAAGTGCAACTCGCCGCGCCCAGAGACTTTGTACTCGTCGGTGCTGTCCTCTTCGACCCGCAATGCCACGTTGGTCATGGCTTCTTTGAACAAGCGGTCACGGATGTGGCGCGTAGTCACGTACTTGCCTTCTTTACCAGCGAACGGACTGGTATTTGGTCCAAAGGTCATCGAAACAGTTGGTTCGTCCACGGTTAAAACTGGCAAGGCTTCGGGGTCGGCAAAATCCGCGATTGTTTCGCCTACGCCGACATCCTCGAGACCCGCAATTGCCACGACATCGCCGGCAAAAACTTGTTCGACATCTATACGGGCTAAACCCATATGGGTAAAGACTTGGCTGACTTTGGCTTTACTTTGTGTGCCGTCCTTGTGCATGACCATCACGTATTCGTTGCGTTTAACTTTGCCACGACGCACCCGACCAATGGCAATACGACCAAGGTAATCGGAGTAATCAAGGTTCGTAACCAGCATTTGAAACGGTTTTTCGATTTCAATTGCGGGTGGTGGAACGTGCTTGACAATTAACTCGAGGAGTTCATCCAAATCTTCTTTTGGGGCTTCTAAGTCCTTAAATGCCTTACCTTCACGCGCAATTGCATAAATAATTGGGAAATCCAATTGTTCATCGGTGGCATCTAAACTTGCCATCAAATCAAAGGTTAAATTGACCACTTCGGTAATGCGTTGGTCTTTGCGGTCTATTTTGTTAATCACCACAATCGGGTGCAACCCAAGCTCCAAGGCTTTTTTAAGCACAAAGCGAGTCTGCGGCATCGGACCTTCAGAAGCATCTACGAGCAGCAAGCAACCATCCACCATACCAAGTACACGTTCGACTTCACCACCGAAATCAGCGTGACCGGGTGTATCCATGATGTTAATTTTAATCCCGTGGTATTCAACGGCTGTGTTCTTGGCGAGAATTGTGATGCCACGTTCACGCTCTAAAGCGTTAGAGTCCATGACCCGATCTTGAACCGCTTGGTTATCACGGAAAGTATGCGTTTGTTTAAGTAACCCATCCACCAGCGTTGTTTTGCCGTGGTCTACGTGGGCGATAATGGCGATGTTACGGAATTCCTGCATGACAACCTCAAAAAAAAGCGGCGAAAAACTCGCTCGCAGTGTGCATAAACGATAAGCACAAGAAAATTGGCGCGAGAATTTCGCACCCGAGTGGTAGCATAGCACACAAGCGCGGGAGTCTCGAGTCCCACATCAGGATTTCTCGAGTCCCACATCAGGATTTCTCGAGTCCCACATCAGGATTTTTCGAGTCCCAGTGAGGCTATGAGCTATGAGCTACGGGTTAAAGAGTAAGTTTTTTATTTTTAACTTTCCTCTTTTATCCCCAAAAGTTCCCTTGCATGGGCAATCGCGGTACTCGAGTCCGTACCAGAAAGCATCCTAGCCAGTTCTCGCACTCGAGCATCGTGGTCAAGGCGTTGTACCCTTGTAACCGTTCTTCCGTTCTGCTCAAACTTTTCGACTTTGTAATGATGGGCGGCTTTCGCAGCAATTTGGGCGAGGTGCGTAACCACCAGCACCTGATGTGAATTTGCCAATTGCAATAACTGCTCAGCGACTGCCAAGGCTGCTTGTCCGCCAATCCCAGCGTCTACTTCATCAAAAATCACGGTTGGGGTATTTGCCCCAAGCACGGTAGACAATGCCAGCATCACGCGGCTGAGTTCACCGCCAGAAGCGATTTTACTTAAATCCCCCAAGTCTTCGCCGCTATTGGCGGTGAAACGAATTTCAATGCTTTCTGCGCCATATATGTTTAATTCAGTTGGCAAGAGCATAAACTCGAGTCTGGCTTTGGGCATTCCAAGATTTTGAATCACCGCTTCAAGTTGTGGTGCAACCCGAAAAGCGGCTTCTTGTCGGGCGGCACTTAAGGCTTGTCCGTGCTGCTCGAGACGGGCTTGTAATTCGGTCAATTGCTGTTCAAGGTCGGCGGCATCGGTAGCTGCTCTGTCCAGTTCTGATAATTCTGAGCGCAAGGAATTGGCATACTCGAGAACATCGGCTAGACTTGCACCGTACTTATTTTTGAGTTTCTCGAGCAGTGCCAGACGGGTTTCGGTTTGATCCAAAGATTCTGGATCGGCAGCAGCGCTTTCGGTCAGGTCGCGTACTTCACCAGCAATGGCTTGGACACTCGATAAGGCTTCACGTAATTCAAGCCCAAGTTGTGCGGCTCTCGAGTCAAAACGCCCAGCGTTATTAAGGAATTTGACCGCATCGCCAATCAGTGCTGTGGCACTGATTTCGGCTTCATCTAAGGCTTCAAGAGCATGACCCGTATCTTGAGCGATTCGTTCGGCATTCAGTAAGCGTTCACGCTCGAGCCGAAGTGGGGCTTCTTCGTTTGCACCTAGGTTCGCTTCTTCGATTTCTCGTAACTGGTACTGCAACAAATCCATACGGCGGGTGCGTTCACGTTCAGATTGTTGTAAACGCTCTAAACGGGCTTTGGCATCGGCAAACAAATTAAACGACCATTTGTAAGACTCGAGAATGGTTTTGTCGGCTAGTGCAGCATCCAAAAAATCGCGGTGGTACTTCGGGTCAAGGAGTGCCTGTGCCGCGTGTTGCCAATGGACTGTGACCATCTTGGCGGAGGCATCGGCGAGTTCACGGTTACTGACCACTTCACCATCCACCCGAGCCACACTGCGCCCACTGCTCGAGATACGCCTAGAGAGCATCACACCATCCCAAAAACCAGTCACCACCAGACTTTCTGCGCCTTGGCGCACCAATTCGGTATCGGCTCGAGCGCCAGTTAAAAGCCAAATCGCATCCACAATAATGCTTTTACCAGCCCCTGTTTCACCAGTGAAAACATTTAAGCCATTGTTCAACTCGAGTTCGAGTGAATCTATTAAAGCCAAATTATGAACCTCGAGTCGCTGCATCATCTCGAGTATACCAAGAGTTAAGCTAGGAACATAACTCCAAGCCATACAAATCATGGTGAGTGGCAGCAAACGCAAACAGCCAAGGCTTAGGCTCGAGCAAGCGCGGTCAGACGAATGAGTGCAGTGGGTCTTGACTTTACCCTTTGGGTAAACTGCATACTCTTATTATGCTCGAGACAAAGCCCAAAACCTTGATGTCCATCAGTGAGTTCAGCCAGCAAAGTCGCCTTAGCAAGAAAGCCTTGCGTCTGTACGACGCATTGGGTTTACTCGAGCCGAGCCATGTAGACCCGCAAAGTCATTACCGATACTACCAAGCGGGTCAACTTGACCGAGCCGAGCGCATTGTTTTTCTGCGGCAACTCGAGATGCCACTGCAAAACATTGCCGAAGTGTTGGACTTAGATAACATTCAAGCTGTTTTAGCCATCCGAGCTTATTGGAGCAAAGTTTCGACTTTGCATAAAGACAAACGCAATTTAGTCGCTTACCTCGAGCAGAAACTCGTAGGTCAAAGGAGAAATATGTTTGAAGTAAAAACCCGTCACGTACCACAAACAAAAATCGCCGTGATTGCCAAAGTTGCCTTTCAGCCCGAAATGGACGCTTTTATCCCTGCCAGTATGCAGCGATTGCAGACCGAACTTCAGTCCCAAAATGCTGTTATTTCTGGCGCTCCTTTTGTGGTTTATCATGGTCATATGACCGATGACTCCGATGCCTTAGTCGAGGTTTGTCAACCCTATACGGGAACACTCGAGCCAAAAGAAGGTATCTTCATTCGTCTCGAGCCAAGCTATCAAGAAGCTTACGTGACTTTAAGTAAACCTTGGATTATTTACCCAGACATCATGCAGGGATACGATGCCGTCGCCGCGTGGATGAAAGCCAACAACATAACCTGTACCCTTAGCCCTCGAGAAATCTATTTTGCAGATTGGAATCAGATTTCTGACACCGAACCAGCCTTTGATATTGCCTACCCCTACTAAAAATGGCGTACTTCATGGGTTTATTTTGGCATTCCTTGGTGTGCATTAGCCCGAGAAGCGAATGCAAGCAGCTATGGCAAGGCTTAGGCATGAGGCTCGAGAAATGGTTTTAAGCTAAGTCTTGGGGCAATAATTCCAGAAATTCTAAGCCCACAGGTTGTACAGCTAAAAAATGACGGCGATCCAAAGTTAAAATCTGCCGAATTTTGTAGCGTTCTGCCAATGCAATCAGGCTAGCATCCACAAAACCAAGTGGCAAAGACTTATAAAACCCACGAATCTGATTGACTCGAGTCAAGTCGGTGGTATCAAAAACCAACACTTCCCATTCTTCCATCAGTTCAAGAAAAAATTGTTTGGCAACCGCTTCACCAAGGTACTTGACCACCATATAATCCACTTCACACAGAACCGTTGTCGGTACAATCAGGCGTTCTTGTGCAAATGCCTTGACTGCCAAATGGTACTTATCACTCTAGTCTAAGAACGCAATTAAAGCACTGGTATCGCATAAAATCATGGCTCGTCTCGAGCAAAAAGAAGTTCATCCACCCGTTCAGATAAATTCCCAAGACCCGAATTTCCCATGCCTATCGAAGCCCGCTTGTACTTCGGCACAACTTTGGGTAAAGCCGTTTCGAGCATTTCTTCAAGCACAACTTGTTCGGATTTACCGAGTTGCTGCGACAAAAACTCGAGGCGTTGCTCGAGGTGAGGGGGTAAGTGCAGAGTCATGGGTTCAGGTTACGCGCACTTGATGTTTGGGTCAAGTGCGTTGGCTCGAGAAGTAGACGCAAGCAGCCACAGCAAAGGCTTAAGCGTAAGAAATTCCTTTGCTGTGCGCGAAGCCATGTCATCGCTCCCAGGAACATAACTCGAGAATATACTCTGCAATTCGTTTTGCTCCGCCCGAACCCCCCATCCGCTCTAAGCCAGCCACTCGAGCCGAGGCAGGGTCAGCTTGGCGAATGGCTTGGGCTAAGGCTTGGGTACTTGGATTCTCGAGTAGCTGCAGACCCGCACCCAATAACCGAGCTTGGGCTTGGGCAAAATTCTTGGTGTACTGTGGTCCTTTGGTGGCAAAAGCAATCACGGGTTTACCTAGTCCTACAGCTTGTTCGTTGCCTGTTCCACTCGTGCCTAGAATAACTTTGGCTTGGTGCAGCAATGCCGCGAATGCTTGCTCGAGAATAAGAACTTGTGTGCCAGTGGTATGTTCTGCGACTGTCAAGGCAGAAACAGACTTATCCACAGCTTCAGGGCTTATCCACACCCAACCTGTGGATAACTCGAGACGCGGGTGCAGCACAGGTAAAGCCGCAAAAGTCTGAAAATCTGGCAGGGTTGCCGCCACTTCAAGCATTTTTGGTAGGCTTTCTAATTGGTCATCTCTTGTTCCGGGCAGCAAAGCCAAGACTGGCTTACCGTTCAAAACTGGACTTAAATCCAGTTCTGGCTCGAGACAATCCATCATCAGATTGCCCAAAAAACTTGAGTGTCTGACACCCAGTTCTTGCAACCATGCGGCGGTTCTGGCATCTCTGGCATAGACATGCCGCACCATATTTTTCATTAACCAAAGTTCAGGCGCAGTAAAACTATCCACTGTCACTCGGTTTAAGCGCTCTAATCGCGTTTGGGTGTTCATGCCATCTTGGTAATACCGACTGACCAAGGGCTGCACCTGAAAAACCTTTGGGTTAGCTTCCTTAAAAGCAAATAATTTTGTCACCCCAAGCGCGTAAACATCCCCGACCACAATCACCACATCGGCTTTGGAACGGCGCACTGCCCAGTGTTGTTCATGGGTTTTTTGGCGCATTCCATCACGCCAGTCCTCGAGAAATCTCGCTGTGCTGGTAAAGGTAAATCCACCCGAAGGCGGCGACCAACGCGGACCCGAAACCCGAATTCCTAGCCGTTCATAGGGATTGCCAGCCCCAACAATCGGCACTGCCTCGAGTTCTAAATCTGGACGTAAAACTTGGAATTCCTTTGCTAACCGAGCCCCAAGTGTGTCCTCGCCATGACCATTGGAAATAAATAGAATTTTAGTCATGACTGTTTCACCTTTTAACCTTGGCTTTTTCCTGTAGACTGCAACTATGGAAAATGATTTTAACAACTTAAGCCTCGAGTTTACCGAGGACGGTGCAATTGCGATTATCACCTTAAATCGCCCCAAGGCACTGAATGCCCTTAATTCCGAAACCCTGCAAGAACTTGGAGCAGCCCTTGAAGCCAGTCTCGAGCCGCCAGAAACAATGGCACTGATTATCACTGGGGCTGGCGAAAAAGCCTTTATCGCTGGGGCAGACATCAGCGAATTTCAGGGTTTAGAGACCGCTTTTGAAGGACGCGAAGCGGCTTTGGGCGGTCAGGATGCGATGTCGAGTATTGCTGCCATGCCGATTCCGACCATTGCTGCAATTAACGGCTTTGCACTTGGTGGAGGTTTAGAGCTTGCACTGGCTTGTGATTTACGGGTTGCTAGTTCAAATGCCAAAATGGGCTTGCCCGAAGTTGGGCTGGGTTTAATCCCCGGTTACGGTGGTACACAGCGCTTACCGCGTTTAATTGGCGAGGCTCGAGCCTTGGATTTAATCCTGACCGCCCGGCATGTAGACGCACAAGAAGCCTTGAGTATCGGTTTGGTCAACCGAGTTGCCGATAATGCCCTCTTAGAAGCCGAAAAATTAGCCCGCAGCATCATCAAAAACGCACCAGTGGCGATTGGACTGGCTAAAGAAGCGGTGCGCCGTGGTTTAACTGGCACACTAAACGACGGACTTGAACTCGAGGCGGACTTATTTGGTTTGGTTTCAAGCAGCAAAGACATGAAAGAGGGCGTAACCGCATTTTTAGAAAAGCGCAAACCCGAATTTAGTGGCGAGTAAACGTAATCCCCGAATCCCAAAATGTTAGAATTGATTTTGTTTGGAGGTCATATGAAACAATTTTTAATTATTCTGTTCGCAATTCTATTTAGCACCGCTTTTGCATCACCAATTCAAGTCTCGGTAGCTATACCGGGCGGCTTAAAAGTCGGTAAGAACGAAATCACCGCCCAAGTCCAAGCCGACTCGAGTTATAACGGCACGCCCGTGATGTTGGTGATAGACCCGGGCAACAGTCAAGCTGTCCAAGAAGTGATGCTTGGTAAAGTCGGCGACTCGAGTTTCAAAGGTGAAGTTGAACTTAAAAGCCTGAATGCCACACCTAGCTTAACTGTGAAAGTCAGCAAACCAACGGCGCGTTACGCCGCAACTCAGGTACTTCCAGCTTCTTCGAGTGGCGCAGTTTTTACCTTAAAAGCACCTCGC
>JBEGTV010000068.1:0-8692 GCA_041179225.1 Deinococcota bacterium
TGGCACACCCATTGCGGTGACACCGCAGTGCAGCAGTAACCCACCATAATTTTCTAAATAGTTTGTGGTTGGTTTGGGTTCATTAAACATGGAGTGCATGGTTAAACGCCGCCCTTGCAGCACTGCATCCCAAATTTGTTGTCCTTGGAACGGCAAGATAATTAAATGCCCAACTGCATTCTCGAGCCGAACTGCACAAACACCACTTGGGTAGACAAAAGTCGAAACCTTAAAATCAGCCGTTTCGAGCAGCACCCGCTCGAGTTCGGAAAAAGCATGTTTGTACAAATGAATGGTAGTTGCCACAAGACCTCCACAAAATAAAAATTGAATACGAGTCAATCTAGCATATGACTGCAAAGGTTTGCAGTCATATGTCGCCAAGGATAAGACTGCACTGCAAAAGTAATCTGATGAACTACGTTCCAGCGTTTTCTTCACAGACTTAGAAAGTGCTGGGGCTTTTTTTTGCATAGCTGAGAATTTCGCGCCTGAACGATAACGTTTTATCCGTGTTCTGAACTATTTTCCACTGTTCGACTTTGTAAATCTCTTCGTTCTGCATACATCTCTTCAATTAAGCCAGCGTAGGTTTTGAGGATACTGGCTCGTTTGACTTTGAGGGTCGGGGTGACATCACCATCTTCTTGTGCAAGTTTTTTCGGTAAGATTCTAAATTTCTTAACTTGTTCGGCTCGAGCTAAGGTTTTATTGACAGTTTCAATTTCAGATTCGATCAATTTAACCACTTCTTCGTTCTGTACAAGGTCGGTGTAGGTGGTAAATGGGATTTTACGACTTTGCGCCCATTCTGAAACGCTGTCTTCATCTAGGATAATAATTGCAGATAAGAATTTTTTAGCATCGCCAACCAGTACCGAATCGTTGATAAAACTGCTGGCTTTGAGTTTGTTTTCAATGAACGCAGGGGCGATGTTTTTGCCTGCGGCAGTAATAAAAATATCTTTTTTGCGTCCAGTGATGGTTAAATTGCCCTGCGCGTCGAGTTCGCCAATATCGCCAGAGTGTAACCAGCCGTCTATAACGGTTTGCTGCGTGGCTTTTTCGTCTTTGTGATACCCCAAGAAAATATGGTCACCGCGTTGCAGAATTTCGCCATCTGGGGCAATTTTAATTTCGATTCCGGGCAGCGCCTGACCAACTGTACCGAGCTTAAACGGAAAACCTTGGTGGATTGTGGCAGCAGCAGCCCCTTCGGTTTGACCATATCCCTCACGGATTTGAACCCCCATGCCATGAAAAAACTCGAGAACACTGGGCGCGATTGGGGCAGAACCTGACAAGACAAACCGTGCGCGGTCTAGCCCTAGTTTTTGTTTAAGGCTACGCAGCACCCCAATATAAGCAATGCTACTGGTCACACTTGGGCTGCGGGATTCGAGTTTGGCTCGTGCCATTTCTCGTCCCCTTGCGGCTGCCCAACGAAATGCCACTTTTTTAAGTGCATCAGCTCGAGTCATTCGGGTTTCAATACCACTCATGATTTTTTCCCAGATACGAGGCACAGCAAAGAAAATCGTTGGACGGATTTCATACAAATTTTGCAGTACCATATCGGGACTTTCAACAAAATTAACCACAAAACCGTACCGACTAGGGAAAGCCACACTCAGCATTCGTTCGGTGATGTGTGAAAGTGGTAAGAACGACAACACTTCATCGGTTTCGTACATTGGATTTTGATTAGACATGCAGCCAGAAGCAAATACTAAGTTCTTATGCGATAAAACTGCGCCTTTGGGTCTGCCAGTTGTGCCGGAGGTGTAAATAAAAAGTGCTGGGTCTTCAGGTAAGCGTCCTTTGATTCGAGCCTCGAGTGCTGCCACATGGCTTGGGTTTTGCAACCAAGCCTGTCCGATTTGCAAAAATTCTTGCCAGAACATCACCATTGGGTCTTTGAACGACTGTAAACCCTTAGAATCCATGACAATGATCCGCTCGAGTTTCGGGCAACTTGCACGAACCTCAAGAACCTTATCAAGTTGTTCGATGTTCTCGAGAATCACAAAGCGCGAATCAGAATGATCCAAAACATACTGCACGCCCTCGGCGGCATTGGTTGCATAAATCGCGGCTGTGACCCCAGCCGCCATCATAATTCCTTGGTCGCCAATTACCCACTCTGGACGATTCTCGCCTAGTACCGCCACACTCTGATTGGCTTCTAAACCCCAAGCCAGCAACGCCCCAGCTACCGCCCGAGCTTGTTCGGCATAGGCAAGCCAAGACATGCCGCGCCAAACCCCCAGTTCTTTGCGACGCAAGGCAATAGCTTCACCACGGCGTTGTGCCGTTGCCAAAAACATTCTCGGTAAGGTTAGCCCCGAAGCAGATACAGGAACAGCCGAATGCACCGCCGAAACAACAGATTGAGTCATGATATGAATTGTATCTCGAGAATTGGCGCAGTGCAATTTACTCAGCAAGAATTGGCGCAGTGCAATTTGCTCATCAAGACACCCCTAGTCGAAACGTATGCTGGCACGGTATTGTCTTAGGCACTCAACAAAGTGTAAAAGCATTATTCATGGGGTTTTATGTGAAGCAACTAATTGGTGTCTGGCGTTTATTACGGTTTAATGATTATGCGGGTTCAGTGGTTTTCACCACTTGTTTGGGTGTGGCTGCGGCTGGCGGTCAGTTTGGTTGGAAAATGATTCTGGTTTTGGTGGCAAATTGGTTAGCGGTTGGTTTTGCCTTTATGTACAACGATGTTGAAGATGCCCCCGATGATGCTAGAGACCCTAAGAAAGTCAATCGTAACCCTGTGACGGCTGGTTTATTGTCAAGTGGTCAAGCCAACTTTGCTTCGTTTCTGGTGGCTGGGATTGGTTTTTTATTGTTCTTACCGCTTGGCATGACAGTTACGGTACTGGGTGGAATTTGTATTATTTTAGGGTTCTTGTACTCGTACCGCCCATTGCGTTTTAAGGGTATAGCCGTGCTGGATGTGGTTAGCCATATGATTATGCTCTCGAGTTTACAATTATTATGTGGTTATTTTGCCTTTGCTGAAACGCTCAATGCCGCTTATATTGCCCCGCTTTTATCCATGACAGCAGCCAGTGCCTATGGTCAGATTTTTAATCAAGTTCGGGACTTTGAAGGCGACCAAGTGGCAGGACTTAAAAATACGGCTGGGTTACTTGGCAAGCCTCGCGCTCAAGTGCTGATGCAGGGCTTACTGACATTGGCGGTTGCGGCAGGAGCATACGCCCTAATGATTCAACAAATTGCTCCGTGGTGGGTTTTTGCTTTCGGCTTAGCTTTACTCTTTATTATTATTATCCCCGGTGTGGTGCGCGGTATTCGCAATGGGAATTTCCAACAAGCCCATGCACCCGTTATTTATGCCTTGCCTTATGTTGGTACAGCCATGATGGCAGCATGGTTTTTAATCCCTTGGCTTGTACCTGCCCTTAGAATATAAATACCAATCGCAGTTTGAATTTGTTACTTGTTCATCTAAGGCTTCCAAATGTAGTACATAACCGCTTAAAATACAGAACATGGAACGCCCCTTAATGGTCTTCTCCGGTCAATCGAACCCCGTGCTTGCCAATGAAATCTGCGAGCATATCGGTATTCCATTGGGGCGTTCAATGACAAGACGCTTCACCAACGAAAATATCGAGGTGCAATTTAAGGAATCCTTGCGTGAAGCTGATGTTTTTATTGTTCAGTCCTTGTGTGGCAATGGCGAATACAATGTATCGGATTCGATTATCGAACTGCTGTTAATGGTTTCTGCCGCCAAAAGCGCCAGTGCTAACCGCGTGACGGCGGTAATTCCTTATTTTTCCTATGCTCGTTCCGACAAAAAAGACCACCCGCGTATCCCCATCGCGGCTCGAGTGATGGCAGACATGTTTCAGGTGGCGGGAGCAGACCGCGCCCTGATGATGACCCTGCATAGCCCGCAAGTCCACGGTTTTTTTAGTATTCCAGTAGATCACCTAAGTGCCGAAGTGGTGATTGGCAACCATTTTATGACCACCATTGCTTCCTTAGAAGATGCCGTGGTGCTTGCCCCAGATGCAGGGGATATTAAACGCGCCTCAAGTTTAGCCCAGCGTCTCGGTTGTGGTATTGCCTTTATAGATAAGCACCGTGTTTCGGATACTCGGGTTGAAGCCCGTGGTTTAATTGGGGAAGTTAAAGATAAAATTGTGCTGATTGTGGATGACGAAATCTCAACGGCGGGCAGCATTGTCGAAGCGGTCAGTGTGATTAAAGAAGCGGGCGCTCGAGAAGTTCATGTGGCAGCCTCGCATGGTGTCTATGTCGGACCTGCTATCGAACGCATCCGTGACCTTGATATTGTCGAATGTGTTTCGACCAACACTTGTTATGTGGCTCCAGAAAAACTTGCCATAACCAGTAAATTAAAGGTCTTGTCTGTGGGGTCGGTTTTTGCGGAAGCCATCCAACGCATTCATACAGGCGAGAGTGTCAGCACAATGTTTATTTAAGTAAATTAAGCAGTTCATCCCAAGTGGTCTCGAGGGTCTGGGCTAGAGTGCCTAAGGCAGCTTGCAATTGCCAGTTTTTTCTATCTCCAACCAGATTACTAATGCTACGAAGCTCCAAGCATGGCAAGTCAAAACGCAGGGCGGCTTGGGCTACCCCAGCCCCTTCCATCGCTTCGGCTCGAGCCGAAAATTGCTGTTCTATTGCTTTGGCTCGGGCGTTATTGGTGGTTACGGTTTCTAGTGTGGTGATCACACCATATTCAAGCCTTGCAACCCGAGCATAGTCTAAGGCTTTATTCCAGACAGGCAGGACTTGAAAAATATCTGGGGCAATTGGAAAACCAAGTGCCTCGACTCGAGAACCATTTTGCACGCCAAATCCAGCGTACACCAAGGCGCTCGAAACAATCACATTGGTAAGTTCTAACCCAGAATTAGGGTACGCCCCAGCAATACCAACTGACAAAACCAAATCGGCTCGTTGCTCGAGCAGCGCTGCTTGGGTGGAAAGGGCGGCATTGACTGCTCCAATCCCCGAAACTATTATTCTTGAGTGAGGCAAAGTTGGTAAACGCAGCGCCTCGAGTGGCGTAGCCACAACAATCAGAATTTCTGGCATACCAATAGGTTATCTGATTTTAGGCATCATCTTTTGCCACTCAGCCCTAAATTTGAATCATTCGTGCCTGCATGGTCATGCCAAGCTCAAGTGCTAATTCACGAGCTTGGCACAGCAGCTTCTTTGGATTGCGCTCAAAAATAGCTTTGGCGCGTAAATGCAGGATTTGAACTCGAGGATTATCAGGGTGTAACCCTAGAAACTGCTCGAGTTCGGTTCGTGCTAATTGCTGCTCACCACCATGCAATAAGGCTTGTAATTCGTCTTCTCGAGGGATAATCAACAGCCCTCCGATGGTTTCTGGAGGGTTGACTCGAGCTTTGACGGCTCGCAGCGCACTATGAAAAGCATTTTTGCCCATTTGAGTTTGGGCGCTACAACGCAAATTATCCAAGGTACTTTGCATCACCGAGATAATCGGTAAACTCGAGACCAATGCTAAGGCTTGTTCGGCAGCTTCGATGGTTTTTAAGCAGTTTTCGGGACGCAAGGCAGCCAAGTGAATCCGCGCTACAGTGCTGTACGAACTGCATAAAGCAAAGTGATTGACAAGACGTTGGTATGAACTCACACTTTGCTCGGCTTGCTCGAGTGCTAAACTTAAATCATCACGCTCGAGTAACAATTGGGCATAAACCCGCGTAGCAAAGCCTAGTGCATTGTCCCATTGACTGTTCTCGAGAAGTTGCAATGCCAAGCCAATGTGCTTTTCGCAGGTGCTTAAATCGCCTAGTAACAAAGCACAATAAGCTGCCATAGTCAGGGCATACGGGCGACCATGCCGCATTTGTTTTGAATCCAGTGCTGCATCAGCCGCTTCAAGCGCATGATTTTTGGCTTGCTGCCAACGGCTTAAGTTCTGCTCGAACATATAAATTGCTTCTAAGGCACGAAATTTTAAGCTAAGGTCGTGTTGGCTTAAAGCTAAGCCCTGATTGGCGTACTCAAGGGCAAGTTGGGTTTGTCCAGCACTGTTTTCTGCCCATGAACGCAAATCAAAAATCAGATACTTAACTTGCTGATCTTGTCCTGCCAATTCAGTTGCTTGGTCAAAAATCAATCTGGCTTTGAAAAAATCTTGTTGAGTTTGAGCAATCCAATCGGCTTGGGTGGCAAGGGCGATTGCCTCGAGTTGTCGTGTGCCTCGTGTTCGTGCAATGCTTAAAAGTTGCTGCAAGACTCGAGCTAAATGAGGGGCGTTGTAGACATCGGCACGATAAATTGGCATGAGTTTTAAGTAAAGCAGTTCAAGGTCGGCTAAACTCAGCAACATTGGTTGTTGCTCGAGTAAATCCAAACAGCGCTCCAAATGCTCAATTCCAGTTCGCATAAAACCCAATTGATACACTTCTAAACCAGCCAGCAAACGATAATGGGCTTCGCGGCGCGGGTCTGTGGCTCGTCCAGCCAATTCAGCCAGCACACTGCTAGGGAAGACCTCACCAACGTGAATACGCTGTTCGAGATGGTCAAGCATGGTGCTAGACAGCGCCGCTTGAATACTGATAGGGGTTTGGTTCAAAGTGGCATCGCGCAGCAGGTCATGGGCAAAACTATTACCGCGCAGCACATCCAAAGTTTCTAATTGCGCCCATGCCAAAGCCAGTTGCAACTGATCGGTTTTTAGGACTTGGGTTGCTCGTTGCAAAGTGGCAAGGCTGCCAGCCACTGCTACAAATTGCACCAACTGCCACTCGAGTTGCCCAAGGGTATTTAAGCGTTGCTGCAAAAGCGGCAATAAACCACGTCCAAAATCGCCTGTGGCGCGGTAAGCAAGGGCTGCCTCCTTAAAAAATAAGGCATTTCCACCAGTTAAATCCATAAATTCAGATGCTAAATTAACCGCAATACCCAAACGTTCAAGCCAGACCGAAATTTCAGTTAAAGTCAGGGGTTGTAAAATCTGCCGCACTGCGCCTTGACGCTCGAGTTGCAATAAACTGGTTTGGTGTAGAAAAGCGATTTCATTGGGGCGATAGGTCAAAATGGTTGGGGCAAGGTGTTCATCTAATCGTTGTTGCGCCAGTTGCCAGAACCATGCAGCACTCATTTCATCCATGAAGTGAAGGTCATCTACCACCAATTTGCTCAAGGTTGGAAAAAACAAGTTCAGTGCCATATATAAACGCATTTGATCAAAAGCCTCGGTTGTAGCGCCAAGTTCAGGTAAAAAACGTGCCAGAACAATTTGCGCCCAGACTGGCAGGGTCACATTCTCGCGCAGACGTTTTCGCACAGTTCGCAATACACTCGAGTAAGGTAGGGCTGCATCGTTCGGGCGGCACTCGAGCCAAATGGCACTTGGGAATTCCGCCCGTACAATAGCGGTTTTACCTGCGCCAGCTTCGCCGAGCAGCAACCCAAAACCGTTTTTAGAACGCAAATTCTCGAGCCAAGAGCGCTCGAGAAACCGACCCACAGGTGCGTCCTCGAGTCTTTGAATGGTCGGCAGAGGTTCGTTCAGCACACCTAGCGTTTTGGCACTTGGCGGTAAGCCCAATTCGCGTTGCAAAGTGCTTTGGCACAACAGCAAGGTTTCTCTTGCCTCGGCTTCTCGACCTGCACTGCGTTGCAAGCGCATTAGTTGCTGATAGGCTGTTTCATTCAAAGCATCGAGGCGCAAACGTTGCTGCGCCAAAAGCAAAGCTGGCTCGAGTTGCTCTTGTTTGGCTAAACGCTCGGCTGTCTGCTCGAGTTGTTGTTGCAACAAACCCACAAAGTACGCGCCTTGTTCGGCTGCCCAAGTGTCAAATTCTGGTGCGCCCTCGAGAACAAACCCTTCGAGCCAAGCGCCGCGCAGCTCAAGTAAAGTTTTTTCGGATATTTGTTTGGTCAACGCCAAGGCATCCACCCAGATTTCTTGTTGCCAAGCCACAGTTTGGCGAGTTGCCTTGAGTGGGCTTAGACCAGCACGGATCAGCACTTTATTGACTTGGGCGAGGGCATTACGCAAGGCATCTTTGGGTTGTGGTGAATCCACCCACAGCCAATTTGCTAATTTTTCTCGACTTCGGATGCCGCTAATTGCCAGCAGAATTAGCAATGCTAAACCCTTGCGGCTGGGAAAACGCAACGGCAGCCCCGCCAAGGTCAAACTTGGCACAGCAAAAAGCCGCAACTCGAGCGAGTCTGCACCCATAAAGCACAGTTTAACGCACGACTCGATGTTCCAATTGGTCATTTGTTACTTCTCAAAAATGCAACAAGTCTCGAGACTAGCCTTTTTAGTCTCGAGATCAAAACCAAAACAATGTTGTTATTCAAAGTGTTTTTGAATTGTTGCGTTTTTGTTGCGATTGATTTGTAAACTTCATCCATCCTCGAGTCGCACCCTCCCATGTGACTCGAGGATACCCGTAAGACCAGTCTCGAGGGGAGTCTCGAGACCAAGGAGAAATATGAAAAACTTGATTC
Source organism: Deinococcota bacterium (assembly GCA_041179225.1). Lineage (GTDB taxonomy): Bacteria > Deinococcota > Deinococci > Deinococcales > JAAFIG01 > JAAFIG01. The sequence goes on from JBEGTV010000068.1 coordinate 8,527, forward strand.
CATTGTTAGCCCTGACCGCCGCGATTCTGACGGCTTGCCCAACACCACAACCTACAGGTACAGGCGTACCAACTACGGGTGGAACAGTTAGCAGTAGCGACGCACAAGCCTCGTTGGTTGCACCAAGTGCAAGCACTGGTACATTCGTTAATGTCACAGCCTCGAG
>JBEGTV010000069.1:0-8632 GCA_041179225.1 Deinococcota bacterium
TCTGCAAGCCCATTGCCACACCTGCCGCATGAACAATTTGACCAGGAATACTAATAATAATTGGTAGGATATTTAGGTCATCTGGAATTCGCCAACCTTCAGGGTGTCCACGCCAGTACATAATCGCTTGTTTCATACTCCAACCGTGGGTGATCATGGCGGCAGTGTTGCGGTACATTGGGGCAATAAAATCAAGTTTTTGATTCAGTGCCATCGCACTACCAATCTGACTGGCTTCCTGACCACCGAATTGGGCGTAATTGCCTAATTTCTGGCTTTTGTACAAGAGCATAAATTTGTCGTCTAAGTGTCGTAAGCGCGACATTTGACGGTACATTTCCTCAACCACGTCAAGGTCTGGAATCAAGTCCTCACGCACGGGTTTGCCATCGGGTGCAAGGATTTGAAAGGGCGTAAGTGATGAACTAATAGGCATACTGCCCGCGAACATGGCTTCGTTCGCTTGGTCGGCAGTCCCTTTTTTGGTGGTACGGCGTGAATTTGCCATAAGAAGTGCATATTAGTACGTTTTATGCTATTTGTGTTTTTGTAAAAAACCAAGATTATTTGCCTTTAAGTCATACCATAAGAATAAAATTATCTCGTCTGGGAAGTATTGAAATGCCAATCTTGAGGTGTGTGTAAATTTTTGTACTTAGTACAAATTCGCTGCCTTGTGCTGTTAATCACAGCTAAAAAAAAACCAATCGGTCTGAAAAAATAAGGGAAAAGTTAAAGGAAAATCGGAGAAAGTAATACCCTGCTGCACCTTTAACCTTTTTGCTTTTTCTACTTTTTACTCTGCTCTTTCCTCTGGCAATCTGGGCAAAAATGCGTTCCTCGACCCGCCAAGGTATACTTTTCGATGTTTGCTCCACAACGACTGCAAGGTTGACCAGTACGATCATAAGCATGATGCTCGAGTTGAAAATAACCAGATTCACCACTGGGCTGCTGATACGAATTGTCTGATAAAGTGCTACCACCCACTTCAACAGCCCGAGTCATCACTTCAATAATAGCAGTGTGCAAACGCTTTGCAGCGGTGGCTGATAAGTTTGATGCTTCTGGATGAATTTTGGCTAACCATAAACTCTCATCGGCATAAATATTGCCCACGCCAGCCACAGGCTTTTGGCTTAGAAGCGCTGGTTTAACTCGAGAAACCTTACTCATGGCAGCTTGAAAATCTTTCAAGCTAAAACTCGGTTCAAGCGGTTCAGGACCCATCTCCGATAAGGCTTTAATATGTCCCCACTGATGAGTTGGCACGATTTCCCAAAAACCAAAGCGCCTCGAATCAACATAACTGACCTCACCATCGTGCAGCACAAGCCTCAGTCGTTCAAAACGTGGTGCCTCGAGAAAAGTCTTATTCGACGGCAATCGGAAACCCCCAGTCATTTTTAGATGCACCAAACAATCCAAACCATCGTCAAGCCGAAAAATCAGGTACTTACCACGCCGCTCGAGTTTTAGAATTTGCTTACCGAGCATGGCTTCGGTATTGCGGTAACGGGCAGGGTCAGAATGCAGCACATCACGCACCACCCGCCCTAGCAGCACTGGTATGAGCATACGACGGGTGGTTTCGACTTCGGGAAGTTCAGGCATACCAGTAGTATGACCCAGAACAAGGCTTTATGACTATTTTGTTTAGAGTCTCGAGACACGGTAAACTGCCGTCATGAGTTACCAAGCAACCATTGGTTTAGAAGTTCATATTCAACTTTCCACAGATTCTAAGATGTTCTCAAGCGTTAGTGCTAATTATTTTGGGGGTGCGCCGAATTCTTTTACTGATCCGTTTAGTCTTGGCTTACCGGGTGTCTTACCCACAATTAACAAGCAGGCTGTGGATAATGCCTTGATGTTTGGGCTTGCCTTAAATTGTGATGTTTCTGGGTTTACGCAGTTTCATCGCAAAAACTATTTTTATCCCGATTCACCACATAATTTCCAAATTTCTCAGTATGACCGCCCAATAGCCAGAGATGGTTTTCTTGAAGTGCTAGGTAAGACCGTGCGGATTAAACGGGCGCATCTCGAGAATGACGCAGGCAAACTGATTCATCCATCTGATACAAATTACAGTTTGGTGGACTTGAACCGAGCGGGTTGCGCCTTAATCGAAATGGTCACAGAACCCGATATTGTGGATGCTGAACAAGCTCGAGCCTTTTTGCAAAAAATTCAGGCGATTGTGCAAGCCCTTGGGATTGGTGATGCCAAACCCGAAGAAGGCAAAATGCGTTGTGATGTCAATGTTTCGGTGCATTTACCAAACACCGAATTTGGTACAAAAGTCGAAGTTAAAAACTTAAACAGTTTTAGGAGCGTGGCTCGAAGCCTAGATTATGAAATTGACCGACAAATAAAAATTGTGCGTGGTGGTGGTAAAATTACCCAAGACACGATGGGTTGGGATGATGAGCGTGGCAGAACCTTTTTAATGCGAACCAAAGAAGGCGAAGCCGATTATCGGTACTTTCCAGAACCAGATTTGCCACCACTCGAGATTGATGAAGCATGGATTGCTCGGATTCGGGCTACCATGCCAAAATTACCAGACCAGAAAATTCTCGAGTACACCGCTCTGGGTGTGCGTCCAGCCGACGCTGAACAAATTGCGTATAGTGCCAGTGCCTCGAGTTTCTTTGAAAGCACCAAAACCCTATACGCTGGCGAAGCCCAAAAAATTGCTAATTGGTTAAATGCTGATATTGCAGGATTTCTGAACGAACATGCTCTCGAGCTAAACACCACAGGCTTAACACCAACAAATCTTGCAGCGCTTTTAAAACTGATTGACGCTGGCACAATTTCAGGACGAATTGCCAAGGATATTTTGCCAGAGGTAATCAACGGTGCTAATCCCGAAGTATTGGTGGTCGAACGTGGTTTACTGCAAGTTTCGGATACCAGTGCAATAGAAGCAGTCGTACAAAAAATTGTTGACGCAAATCCAGATGTGCTGGCACAAATAACAGCAGGGAACGCCAAAGCAGTCAATAGTTTATTTGGTAAAGTCATGAAAGAAATGGGTGGGAAAGCCAACCCTGAATTGATTCGAGCAATCCTGAATAAGGCTGTGGGTTTGGAATGAAGACTGTTTTACTTCTGCCTTGCGATACCCGCCCTCCGACCCTTGAATTGCCTTTGCAATTGGCTAGGGTCGCGGGACTCGATATGCGCGTCCCACCTCTGGAGATGCTGAATACCCTAAACATCCCCGGCGATACCAAAAAAATTGCGGCATGGCTACTCGAAAATGTAGCCTCAGCCGATGCTGCAATAATTACCCTCGAGACCTTTTGCTTAGGTGGAATGATTCCAGCGCGGCGCGTCTCAGACCCACTCGAGGATGCTCTAGCTCGGCTTGAGGTGCTGCGGCAAGTCAAACGTCTGAATCCAAGCATCAAACTTTATGCTTACGGGGTGATTGTGCGAGTGGCACACGATAATGACCCGCTTGAGGAAAAGTCGTACTACGGACGTTTTGGTGCAGATTTACGCAAAGTATCTGAATGGATGGATAGGGTAGAACGTGGCGCAGATGATTCCGAGTTAAAAGCGGCTAAAAAAGCCATCCCACAAGAAATTCTTGAGGATTGGTTAGGAACAAGGGACCGCAACCATGCCCTGCATCAACGCGCTTTGGAATTGCTGTCTGAAGGAATTCTCGAGCATTTGTGCTTAACTTTAGATGACACCACCCCGTATGGACTGGCAGCCCGTGACCGCCGTCGGCTCGAGGCACGAATAGATGCGCTTGAACTCTGGGAAAAAGCCGATGTATACCCCGGAGCAGATGAAGTCGCAGCAGCACTTTTAGCTCGAGCGATTGTGGATGCTAATGGGCGTAAACCCAGTGTTTTTGTGCGTTACCCCAGTGTTCAAGCCGAACAAAGCATCATGCTGTACGAAGATCGTGTGCTGGGCGAACTGGTCAAAGCTCATATTCGGGCGGCGGGTGGCGTACCAGCAGCCCGTGCAAGTACCGCCGACCTGATTTTTGCAGTCAATGCTCCCGCCATCAAACAAGCTCATCGCGCCCCAGATTTTGAAGTGGTGGACACGGCGAATCGGCATTTGTCAGCCTTTATAGATGATATTTGTGATGACCAAAATCATTCTCGAGTCGTGACAGTGGCAGATGTTGCCTATGCCAACGGTGCAGAACCACGATTTATTAAGCAGCTTCTGGCTCGAGCCGATGTTACAAAACTAGCTGGTTTTGCGGCTTGGAATACCGCAGGCAACACACTAGGCAGTGCGATTGCCTCGGGTATTTGTGCTTTGCATTGCCACAATAAAATTGCTCTTGCCGAAGCGAACTTCTCGAGACTGGTAGATGATTATTTGTACCAATCTATTGTGCGTGGAGAAGTACGCGAAGCCATGAACAACCCAAGTCCATTTGACTTAGGGGAATTAAAGGGGGTTGCTGAAGAAAAGATCGAAAAACGCATCAAACCACTGGCATCTGAGTTATTTGCCATGCACTTTGCACCACACCTCGGGAACACTAGCCTTGTCTGGCACGGCTCGAGTTTAGCTTGGAGCAGGTTGTTTACTGGGGTTTTCCCACTGGAGTTTATTCTCGAGTAACCGCATTAAGCAGCGCCGTATGCACCACGCTCTGCACGGCTGCAACCAAAGCAATGATGGGTGGGCTTTCCACTTCATTGGTGCTGAAGACAAAACTTGTATCTCCGTCGTGCGGTGTATGCGAGGGACGTGTTCCTCTAGCTAAACCCATTTGGGCAGCTTGGGCGAGAATACTACACTCGAGTTTAGAAAGTTTGGCATCTGTTCCCACGGCAATTAAAGTGGTGTTGGTGTGCTGCATGAACTTATTTTGACCAAGTGCGAGAATCTCGAGGCGTTCAGAGTCAGTTAGGCGAGTACCGTCGGGTTTGGTTGTCCCAGCCACCACCTTGCCGCTCGAGTCAACAATGTCACCGGTTGGGTTTGCAACAACCAATGCCGTAACGATGGCTGTTCCAACTTTTAACAACGCACTACCAATGCCTCCAGCTTGTGCATGGGCAAATCCAAGCAGTTTACCCGTTATAGCCCCAGCGCCAACCCCAAGTTGACCGTTTTGTACAGGATCACTTGAGGCAGTTTGACAAGCAGCAAAACCATTTTCGGCAGTTGGGCGGATGAGAGGGTTTCCGACTGCCAAATCAAAAATTACGGCGGTTGGAACAATTGGCACTCGTCCGCCCGGAGTCAGTACCCCTTCGCCGTTGTTCTCGAGCCACTGCATTACACCCGTGGCAGCAGCTAAACCATAAGCGCTGCCACCTGTTAAAAGTAAGCCATGCACTTTTTCGACAGCTTTATCAGGGGCGAGAAGCGGGGTTTCGCGTGTTCCGGGCGCTCCTCCGCGAACTTCCGCGCTCATCACCACGCCACCAGACCCAAAAAGCACTACGGTGCAACCCGTGCGGGCTTCTGCATTTGTCCAATGTCCAACCCGAACCCCTGTTAAGGCAGTTAGGGATTGATTCATGGAATACGGGTGGTGCGTAAATGAAAACTCCACGGGGTTTTAATCAGCGTCTCGAGTTCTTTATAGCGCGATTCCAAAAATGGTTTGATGGCTCGTCCAGCTTCAAAACGAAGCTCTAAAGGCACATTCTTCGTAAAACTGTACAAGCCATCTTCGAGTGCTTCAACCACTTCAAGTGGCGAATGCGAAACTTCCCAACGCGAAATCACCACTTCGTTCGATGTAAAACCACGTTCCTCAAGATACTGCTGACTGGTGGTCAGGGCTGCCCGATGCCCACCGCGTTGGATCGGATGCCCGAGTTTCTCGAGGGCTTTGCACCATTCATCTTGGATTTCAAATTCGGCACTACTGGCATCAGGTGAATCCCAACCTTCAAATAAAAAACCGTTTGGGGTTAAAACCCGAACGGCTTCGTCTAAAGCACTGGTTAAATCTGGAACTAAGTGCCAAACATGCACAGCAATTACGGCTTGGAAACTGTTATCGGCAAAAGGGAGTTCTTGGGCATCGGCTGTAACCAAAGTCACCCGTCTCGAAACCCCAGCATATTTGCTACGAAAGGCACTCATCATCTCTGGGTCAATGTCAACACCTGTGTACTGCATTCCTCGAGCTACAATCGGCATGGCAATTCTGCCTGTGCCAACCCCAACTTCTAAGATATGCTGCGACCCTTTGTATTCTCGCTCGAGCGGTTCAACAATCGAAGTGGCTATCTTTCCGGAAACCTCCGGCGGATGATACCTGTTTCGGTCATATGCCCGTGCGACACGCAAACTCATTTTTGCCTCCGCGAAGATACTAACAAACACCTTGTGATTCGGCAAGTACCCGTCAATAAAAACAGGCTGCAAAGCTATGCAGCCCGAACAAGAAGAATAAGTTAAGCGCTTGCAAGAAGATGATGTTCATTAGCCCTTGGTAATCCGCAGTAACACACAAACCCCAACCAGCGTGGACTTACTGCTATGCACAGGCGAGAGTTTATGCGCTCCTCGAACTGTAAACGCCTCAAGCGGACGCAAATGGGCGAAATCCAAACCCATGTCAATCACCACTTCAGACTCGAGACAAACATACAAAACTTCATCTTGACTGAACATGTCATGTGGCGACTCGAGCCGCAACGTTTCGACTTTCACCCCAGATAAGGGAATCGGAAAACCACCACTGCTCTTAGAAACCCGAACCAAATGTGTTCCTTTCATGACTCGAGTCTAACCCAAAGGTGCGTGTAGCCCGTGAGGTGCTAGGTGCTATAAGCAGGAAGGTGCTGCTTTCAGGGTCAAGAATGGCAGCCTTGACGCTTTTTGGAAATTCTAAAATGAAAGCGACCATGCCCGACAGGTGCGTGTTTATGGTCAAGAAAGGCGTGAGATACTTAGTGATAGAAAAAAGCCAAAGACGGTTGAGTTCGTATTACTGTTGAAACGAATAACGCCTCTGAATATGCTTAGCATCTGAGCCGTATCTAGGTTTCCGCCGATTTATTTTGGGTTTTCTACCATGCCGAGACATACTCGAGTTGAGTGATTAATTTACTATAATACAACCTTAAGAATTAACTATTCACAGCACCTTATGCTTTATAGCGTCTAAATGACGATTTAATGTACTCGAGTCTTCTAAGTATTCCAACTTAATTAACTTAAATTAAAACAAATAAAAAAATGTGTGCATAGTAAGTAAGCTAGAAATTTTAATTTAACGTATTTCAGTTCAGGTGTTTAACTAGAAAAACTTTAACTCGAGTCTGGAGATTAGAATGTTCAATGTTGTTGCAGTTGGAATCGGGGCGGCTATGGTTATTGGTTCAAGTTTAGCTCAAAACAATTCTTTATCAGACATGGCAAAACAAGTCAGTGCTAAGGGTTGCAACGGTGTTCTCGGGGCAGTCACAGTCGAATTTGTACAAGTTCCAAAAGGCGCAACTTGTACATTAAATGGCACTCGAGTAGAAGGTAATGTACAAGTTGAAGACAATGCCAGCTTATTTGCTAATAATGCTCGAATCAACGGTAATCTTCAATCCGAAAATGCAATGCGGATTTCGGTTCGTGAAGGTTCGGTCAATGGCAGTATTCAAGTTAAACAAGGCGCTTCTGCCAGCGTAATTGGCACAAAAGTTGGAAGCAACATTCAATTTGACGAGATGCGCGGTTGGCTTAGTCTTTCAAACAATATAGTAAGTGGTAACATTCAAATTGCGAAAAACTTAGGCAGAATCAGTGTTGTTAAAAACCGTATCAGTGGTAATCTGCAATGCAAAGAAAATAGCCTGTCCCCAACAGGTGGTGGTAATATTGTTCAGGGCAATAAAGAGGATCAGTGCCTTAGACTATAAAAAGTTAAGGAATTGGGATTTAATTACTTCTTGCCCCTAGACTGGGCGCTTTGGGATTATAATACCAAATCTATTTAGATAATCTCGAATCCGATAATCAAGTATATGTCGTCAAAAACACTGTTTGGAATCAAGCAATACTATCTACCTAAAGTTGGTATAAGTACATCCCGTCATCTTGGTGTAGTGGCTTGTCCCTGTCATTTACTACGGCATCTGCATAACAAAAAGGCGAACCCTTGGCTCGCCTTTTCTCGAGTGGATGTTTTAATCCTCGACTGGACTGGCGACGCTGACCAAAGCATCACCCTTACCCGAACGAATTGCATCAAAAACCTTTGAACGCAGTTCTTCTTCTAAGGCTGGACGGGCTTTGATGTACTCAACTACTTTTTCTTTGCCTTGCCCAATACGCTCGCCGTTGTAACTAAACCAACTTCCAGCCTTCTCGAGAATTTCGAGGCTCGACGACAAGTTCACGAGGTCGTTGAGTTGATCTATGCCTTTACCAAAGTAAATTTGAATTTCGACTTCTTTGAATGGCGGCGCGACTTTATTCTTAACCACTTTAATTTTGACATTGTTTCCGACCGCATCGTTACCAATTTTAATCGGTTGTCCGATGCGGCGAATATCTAAGCGTACACTGGCGTAGAATTTCAGGGCTTTGCCACCTGTGGTGGTTTCTGGGTTGCCGTACATCACCCCAATTTTTTCGCGGACTTGGTTAATAAAAATCATTGTGGTGTTGGACTTATGCAAAA
>JBEGTV010000070.1:0-8627 GCA_041179225.1 Deinococcota bacterium
GGTGTTAATTTCTCGTTCTTGACAGCATTAACGATTCTTTGGCGTAAATCTAGTGAGAGTGGCTTCACGGCTTTAGCTTAGCATTTGCCATACTTTAAGAAACCGCTATAATCTTGCTTTACAAGATGTATCTTTAGTTTCTGAACAATGGTTTCATGTATGGACAATCGAGCAAAAAATGAAATTATGTGAAATTCAGCTCGTGATTAACATTACTGGAGAGGATCGCATAGAAGATATTGAGTTGGGAATAAATGAAAAAATTTTGTCTAGTGCAGTGAATACAGTGTCAGCAAAAATTTGGCTACAGGTTGGCTATTATCGGTTTTTGCTTGATGAACCTTTGCCCAATTTCTCTGGATTTACGCTTAAACAAATCATTCTTGGTTGGCAACTGTTGCAAAGTTTAGCAGTTGTTGTTTTTGATTCTTTTACATTATCCGAGCAAGATAACATTAAACATCTTCTTAACTTTGCTCCCAGAATCGCTAGAGGTGGGCTGGTTAATGCTTTTGCAAGAGCGTTGGTTCTTGACAGCCAGCGCGCTGAAGAACTTATGAATGTATTTGTATTTGGTCGAGTTCATAACCAAGAGGTTTGGTTACAACCTCTAGTTCCATATAAAGATGATTTCTGCTTAGTTATACCTTCCATACATTCTGTTCATTTACATCGTATAGTCGAAGGGTGGATGCGTCAAGGAGGTCTTGATTTAGATCGACGTGGTCCTGAATTTGAAAATTTTTGTCTGAAGGAAATAGTTATTGCAGTAGAGGAATCTCCCATTAAGGAGTCCATCCAGATTTTGGGTAAGTCTATTAACTTCACGCCACCAGATGAACGAAGTGAAGAAATCGATATTGTAGTTATAGTTGCAGATACCATCCTACTTATAGAGGCAAAATGTATTTTGTGGCCTGATGAATCGCTCCAATTCGCCAATTATAGAGATACTGTTGAAGCGGCGGTTGTGCAAATTACACGAAAGAGAGATGCAGTTACTCGGAATCGTGACAGCTTCTCTAAAAGAATTAAGGATTTGGGATACAAAGCCCCCGAAAACTTTACTGTAGCGTGCTGTGTTTTAACAAACTCCGCTATTCTCTCAGGCTTTCCTATAGCGACAGTACCTATTATTGACCTGTCGATTTTGAACGCATTTTTTAAAAATGAACATATTAAATTTGAACTGAGACATCTTGGCGAAAGTATTCAAAAGCATTCAATTACTTTTTATATCAATGCTAAAGAAGCAGGTGACACACTAAATACGTACTTAACTCATCCTCCTCAGCTAACAGAAACGAAAAAATATGTAAAGAGTAGGGAAATTGAGTTCCCTTTAGAGTCGTCTGAATTCGGAAAGTTTTTACATGAGGTTTATTTTGTACAAGTCGATGTTAATGAGATTAGGAAACAATATGATGCGTAATACCAACTTTAGGTAGATAGTATTGCTTGATTTCAAACAGTGTTTTTGACGACATATACTTGATTATCGGATTCGAGATTATCTAAATAGATTTGGTATAAGTAAAAATCTTTGCCCAGCTTTTTCCCTGCTCGAGCTTGTGCTTTGGCTTTTCTTCTTGAGGCTTTGGCTTTTATCCTTTTGATGTGCTACCCTAAGACTATGACCGTCACGTTACCAACTCAACTCGAGACTTGGGTTTCTTCGCAAGTCCAAGACGGTACTTATGCCGACACCAACGAAGTTCTGGTCGAAGCCCTCAAGTTGCTGAAAATGCGGGTAGCTTTGGAAAAACAATCTGATTTTTTGTCCGAAGATAACCAGCGCCGCGCCGCTTTGCGTGAATTGGTGCAACAAGGGCAAGAACAGAATTTAGGTTACTAAATGGCAGTAGTTGTTGCTGTTTACGATGCCAATGTTTTGTATTCTGCGCCGTTGCGCGATGTCTTGATGCACCTTGCTTTGACGACATTGGTGGAGGCTCGTTGGACGGATTTGATTCAAGCCGAATGGTTACGCAATGTCTTGAAGAATCGCCCTGACCTCGAGCCGAGCAGTTTGAAACGCACCCAAGCCATGATGAATCAAGCTGTGCCGAATGCTTTGGTTGCAAACTTTGAACCTTTGATTAAAACGCTGGTTTTGCCTGATGCGAATGATAGACACGTTTTCGCCGCAGCCATTGCGTCAGGCGCGAATGTCAATAGTGACTCAGAACTTATCAGATTTTCCTCGAGCCAGTCTTGAACCGTTTGGAATTGAAGCACTATCACCCGATGATTTTCTTGTTCGATTACTCAATCTAAATGCAGTGGCAGTTATTAGCGCTCTGAATTTGCAGCGCAAGACGATGAAAAAACCGCCAATGGATGCAGCTATGTTTTTACAAATGCTCGAGAAGCAAGGCTTATCAAAAACTATTTTGTGGCTCAAGCCATTTATGGTGTTGCTTTAGTCTTTTTGAGGCTCGAGCTTGCGCCTTGGCTTCTTCTCGAGTTAGCGGATTATTTGCTACAATAACTCATGCCTAGCATCACTCTTAATGCTCATTTTGATGGTCAGCAAATCATGCTTGATGAACCTTTTGAAATCCCTTCAAATGCTAAATTGCTTGTGACAGTTCTGGAAAATACAGATTCTGAACAATTTGACTGGATGGTTTTTTCTGCTATGGCTTTGGCTCGAGGCTACTCGGATGACGAACCTGAATATGCTGTTTCTTGACTTCGGCTGAAGTTACGCAGCCCCGAAAAAAGCCGTTAAAATAAACCCTCTGCGGTATAATGAATCTAACAGCCATCATAAATGTATTTTTCTTCATGAAGTTAGGTGAAATCTTAAATACTGATTGGTAGGCGCATAAGGTAGTGTACAGCAACCACTGGTCATTTGAATGCAACCTAAAATTACAATCCGTAAAGCCCACTAAATTTGCGCTCGAGATACCCAAGGTATGGCTTAGCGCTTAAACTCGAGCCTGTAGAACGCAGTATCAATTCTGGTGGCAAGTACGTTTTGCCGTGACGCAGCACCGCATGGGTTAGCCAGTGCAGAAGTGGTTTGTATTCGCCTCTGGAGAACATGGCGTTTAAGTCGCCCATTTGTGAACCTGCTTTTTCAAAGAGTTGCACACTCAAAATGTTGCCTAGGCTATAGGTTGGAAAATACGCAAACATTGCACCAGACCAATGAATATCCTGCATGATGCCACTCGAGTAGTCTGGTGGTGTAACCCCAAGGTATTCCTGCATTTTGGCATTCCATGCTTCGGGTAACTCGGAAATCTTTAGTTTTTCTTCAAAAACGGCTAACTCGAGTTCAAAGCGCAACATGATATGAAGGTTATAGGTCAGTTCGTCGGCTTCAACCCGAATAAAACTGGGTTTAACTCGGTTGACTAATTTGTACATGGTGCTTGCATCCACATCGTTCAACGCTTGGGGGAAATGCTTTTGGGCAATGGCAAACCAATGCTTCCAAAAACCCTCGGAGCGCCCAACCAAGTTCTCCCACATCCGAGATTGGCTCTCGTGGGTGGTACTCCAAGCGCCTCTTGCCAGTGGGGTGCGACGTAACTCGTTGCTCGTATTTTGTTCGTACATCGCATGACCCGATTCGTGCAACGTGCCGTAAAACGCCATCGGGAAGTAATGCTCGTCAAAACGCGTGGTAATACGAACATCGTCTTTACCAAAATTCGTGGCGAACGGATGGGCAGTTACATCCAAACGCCCTCGGTTGAGGTCATACCCAAACGCCTGCGCCACTTCGAGACCAAAGCTGCGTTGTGCTTCGATTGGGTAATGCCGTGTCAGCACAGCGTAATCCACGTTCTCACCAGCCGCTACAATTTTTCCAAGCAGAGGCACAGTAAAGTTGCGAACATCGGCAAAAATTTCTTTAATGTCAGCAGTTTTTAAGCCCGGATCGTAATCATGAAGCAGTGCATCGTAAGGATGGGTTTCAAAACCATAGTAATCAGCAGAGCGGCGTGCGTAATCAAACATTTTTTCTAAGTGTGGTTTGAAGGCAACCCAATCGTTTTTGTAGCGCGAAACCTCCCAAACCGAACCCGCAGTGGCTCGAGCGGCGGCAAATTCGGTTACAAAATCGGTTGGGAGTTTAGATTTACGGTCGTACTCTAAGCGCAATAAGCGCAGCAATGCCCCATCCAAAGAATCCGCGTTTTTAAGTTCTGGCTCGAGGGCTTCAATCAGTTCCCGTAAACGCGGCGCAGTGTTTTTTTGATGCAGCAACCGCGCCATTGTTGCCATATGGTTGGCTCGAGTGGCGGCTGCTCCTTTGGGCATCTGGGTTTCTTTATCCCAACTGACCAATTGTGCCACAGCCGTTAAATCCGAGATTTCTGCCAACAAACCCTTAAGTTCCTCGAGTTGATTCATGGCTTAGTGTACTGGTTTTATGATGCTAAAATACACGATCCTTGAAAGTTGAAAAAGCGGCGTTGCACAGTTTGCAACGCCGCTAGAATATTAAGTTGCTGGATGATGTTTTATGACTTCTCCACCAAATAAGTGCTTGGTATCACCCACAAAGCTATAATGCAGATAATCATTTTGTGGAACTTCTATGCTCATTTCTTGTTCAACACTCATGTTTTCTAAGTATGCCCGTAAACAACGAATGCTGTTGCCGTGTGCCGAAATCAGGATATTTTTACCATCGCCAGCACTGCGAAGCAGTTCATGGATAAATGGGTAGACCCGCATTTCAACCATTTTGACACTCTCGCCGTTGGGTGGTGGGACATCGTAACTGCGGTGCCAAATTTTGTACATGTCTGGGTGTTCATTTTGAATATCTGAGTGTAAACGACCACTTAAATCACCGTAACTGCGTTCGATAATTCGGTCATCGGTGATGATTGGCACACCGTAACCATGCGGCTCGAGAAGAATATCTAAGGTGTGACGGCAACGCAACAAACGACTGGTGTATGCCACGTCAAAACGAATTCCAGATAGGGTTTTAGAAATCTCGGTGGCTTGCTGCACGCCAACTTCGGAGATGTCAACATCTACCCAACCCGTGAAGGTTTTTGTGCCACTTGCGTTGAAGGTCGTTTGACCATGCCGAACAATATAAAGATTGGATGCCATAACGATTTTGATTGTATCAGGTCTGATGTCAGGTGGATGCAACGCTTGACCTACTTGTATTTCTGCTCGAGATAAATTAAGGCTGTTTGGTCTATAAAACCAGCTTGGGTAAAGCGTTCCTCGAGATTTTCAAGCCCTGCTAATTTTATTAAGGCAGTTTCGGCAGTTTTTGACCAAGTGTAAAAGTTCTGTCCCGCGCCATGCAGCACAGCTAAAACTCGAGTGGCAATATCGCCTGAAATCGGCAGTAATTGATCTGGGTCTGGGCGTTCAAACAACAAACGGTGCATGGCTAATAAACGCTGTAATTCTGGGATTGGCATAGCATGGTCATCGACTCGTAAATCAATGTAACGATCATTGAAGCCAGCGTAGCCACCACGCTCTCGAGCCACGTACAAAGCAGCACTTTGTCGCCCCCTAGCATCACCGCCAATCGTATCGGCAGCCAGTAATGCTGCCAGTAAACGCTCAGGAAAAGCTAAATCGGTGCAACTTAAAAAAGTATCTACAAGGGCATCTATGACATCTGCGCCAGTTAAAAGATTACCTTGAGCCGCGTAGTTTTGCCCATAACGCCCACCCGCCCAAGCCTGACATTCAGAACCCGTAAAACTATAACTACTGCCATTTGCACTCACCAGCCCGTACTGCCTTGACTGATGCTCAGGGTCGGATTGCTCGAGATTAAGCGCAATTTCGTTTAGGCTTGAACCAGATTTAAGCATTTCTAAGGAACGCACCCCAAAACTGGTATTGGCATAACTTTGGGTTGCTACTGCACCCACACCAGCTTCGAGCCACGGGACGACACTGCCAACTGCAAGGAATTTACTGGCAACCACCACACCAAGGTCATGGCTATTTGGGTCTTTGGCGACTAAACTAAAGGTAGCAATAGAAAGCACGGCTACACTCTACGTTTATTGCTCCGAGTTTGATAGACTAGCCTCATGGACAAAAATTTAGACTCGTACCTCTCTGACCTTGGTATCTCAGATGAAAGCCAAACCAAAACGCCAGCCGCGCCTCGTAATGCCCCTGTTATGGCAGTCAACCCTGTGGTTCGCAGCCCCCGATTAAACGCCAGTGCCGACAGTATTGTTGAAGATTTCTTAACTGGCTTATTGGTTCACATTGCCCCCGGGTACAGCGTCGCAGCCAAAGAACGAGGCGAAAACATTTTGGCTGAAATTACTGGGGGCGACTCTGGCAGAATTATCGGACGCGAAGGACGCACCCTCGGTGCAATCGAATTTCTGGCTAATACAGTGCTGGCTAAAGAAATCGGTGAGAACGCCCCAAGGGTCAATGTAGATGCCGCCGGTTATAAACGCCGCCACGAAGAACGCTTACTCGAGACGGCTAGGCGTGCCGCCGCGAGGGTGCGTAAAACAGGTGAGCCATTTGAAATGGATGCCCTAGGTGCAGCCGACCGGCGAATTATTCATATTGCGCTTCGTGAAGATGCTTTTGTGGTGACTGAATCGGTCGGCGAAGGCATGGACAGACGCATTATTGTTAAACCACGATAATTATGGCTCGAGGTGAAAAATTAATTGCTTTTGGTTGGTATGGTGGCAAGTTCAGTCATTTGGACTGGTTGTTACCGTTGTTGCCAGAATCGACGCATTTTTGCGATATTTTTGGTGGCAGTGCGGCTGTGATTATCAACCGAATTCCATCTGCAATAGAAACATACAATGACCTCGATGGGGAATTAGTTAATTTTTTTAGAGTTTTACGAAATCAAAAAGATGCTTTAATCGAAGTTATTGGTTTAACACCTTTTTCTCGAGAAGAATTGACATTGGCTTGTCAGAAACATACTTCGGACACTACAGAGCTTGAACGAGCGAGACGTTTTTTTGTACGAGCTAGACAAACCCGAACTGGTTTAGCCCAAACAGCGAGTCCTGGGCGTTGGGCGCATTGCTTACTGACTAGCCGAGCAGGGATGGCAGGGGCGGTCTCGAGGTGGTTAGGTAGCGTGGAGGCATTGCCACTCATTGCCCAGCGTTTACTGCGAGTTCAAATTGAACACGCCCCAGCCCTTGAAGTGATTGAACGATTTGATTCAAAAGAAACTCTTTTTTATTGTGACCCTCCGTATTTGCATGAAACTCGAGGTGATTCCAAGGCTTATGGTTTTGAAATGAGCGATGCTGAACACGAAGCCTTGGCAAGGCGCTTAAACCAAGTTCAAGGTAAAGTTGCTGTGTCTGGATATAACAGTCAAATGTACCAAGATTTGTACTGCCATTGGTATTGTACGACTGCGCCAAGTAAAACTATTCACAGTGTCAAACAAGAACGTACCGAACTGCTTTGGACAAATTACCCGCCACCTCAGGAGGGTGTATGGCAGAACCTCGAGAAATCCTCGATACCGCTTTTCAAAAGGCAATAAATCCGCATACCGTAGAAGCAAGTATTTTGGAGCGTGTCCAAATTATTGTTTTTAATACGCAAAATCGAGCAGCAGTGCGGTTAGTTCTGGCTTGTGCTTTGGCAAAAGTGCATCAACCAAAAGTTGATATTCGTAAACCTTACACAGAAATTGGGGATGCTGATGCTTTCTCAGGGCGAGTTTATGATGAACGTGACCTTGCCTCATTTTTAATGAGGCATCATTTGCCAGTAAATGAAACCACCGCTTTTTTAACACCTGCCTTGCGAAATCGCAATCAAACACTCGAGAAGAATCTTAACTTGGTTGGTAAACCACCTATAGTCTATCAAGCAGCCTTAAATTTACTAGACGATGTGCATTCAAATAAAATTTCGGCTTCAGATTTACTTAGTATTATTTTTGCGGAATTGGTTGCATTACGAAACAACAATCAACAACGCTTGCAATTGTTACTTCACACCTCAAAAGAAACCAATTTGCCACTCTCTAGTGAAGAAATCTGGGTTTTACTTGAGCAACACTTGCGTTCTCCACGTTCAAGCCGTTTACCTGTACTAATGATAACAGCAGTGTACCAAGCAATAGGTCATTTTTTTAATGAACAGCCACGTCCTCTCGAAGCACACAATGCTGCCGATAGGCAAACAAAGTCGCTCGGAGACATTGAAATTATTGTCACCAATGATCAAGCAATTGTCACAGGTTTTGAAGTAAAAACCAAACGTATCACTCGAAACGACCTCGAGATTGTGCTGCATAAAATCGCGCAGCATCCTACTTTGCAAAATTATGTTTTTATCAGCACTGAAAGTATAGATCAGACCCTTCTCGAGTACGCAGCAACTCTATATGAACAAAATGGTATCGAAATGACGATTCTGGACTGCATGGGATTCATGCGTTATTTTCTGCATTTTTTTCATCGTCATAGAATCAAATTTCTTGAAACTTACCAAGTGTTGTTACTTCAACAACCAGATAGTGCTGTCGGACAACCCTTAAAAGAAACGTGGTTAGCCCTGCGCCGCGCTGCTGAGGCAAGGTGAGGCTACTTGAAGCCCTAGAACAAGCGATTGCCCAACTCAAAACAGCCCAAGTCTCGAGTCCAGTCTTTGATGCACAG
>JBEGTV010000071.1:0-8613 GCA_041179225.1 Deinococcota bacterium
CCAAATGGGTCTATATTGCCCTGAACCAATAAGGCATGACGGTTTGGGGTACTCGGCGCTGGACGGGTTAAACCAAAAACCAAACCCAAGACCAACATCAACACCGATATGGGCAACCAACGCCACTCGAGAAAACCCAAAGCAGCGATGCTAGCAGCCACACCAAACACCATAAAACTGAGTAAATAAACCCCACCAAATTGTGCCAATTGTGCCAATGGCGTATCCACTAAGGTATACCCAAAATTCCCCCACGGAAATGACAGAACACCCATGTTGGCACGAATGTACTCAAGGATCAACACAAACATTGCCAAGACCCAAACCGTACCCAAATGGGTTTTGGTAATGCGATGCGCCAGCCAAGCCATTGCAGCATTCAAAGCAGCTTCGGCAAGCCATAAAAGCGGCATGAAAAGCCAAACAAAAGGACCAAAACTAACTGAGAACGACTGCGGCAACCAAAATAAATGAATTGCCCAAAAACCCAGCCAACCAAAAAACGCCACTCGAGTCGCATTTTTAGCCGTGTGTTCTCGAGACACCAAGTACAACAACCCAGCCAACGGAAAAACACTAAGCCAAGCTAGAACAAAAGGTAAGTGCAAAAAACCAGCTAAAGCACCCAAGCCAAACGCCAACCTTGCACTGAACGTCATGGCTTTAGGAGTTGAGCGCCAAGAAAAGGCTAAGTCATCGCTACGCATAGCGGCAGGATAATAACATCCTAATGTAAGCAGAATATCACTTCAAAAAACCGTGTCTAGCAATCATGAAAAAAGTAAAGTAAACTAAGGACATTGTGAGACTTGGTGTCATCAGCGACCTTCATGCAAATATCCATGCTTTACGCGCCGTATGGAAGAAATTTCAGGATTCACATGTCACCCAAATTATTTGTTTAGGCGATTTAGTTGGCTACGGCGCAACTCCAGATGAAGTGCTACGTTTTTTACGCGAACACGAAGTCAGTACCACCATGGGTTCAAGCGAAGCTCGACTGGCTTTTGACCTCAACAACCGCGAAGCCCGCCAAGGTATTGCTGACCAAACCATTGAATGGAGCAGAACCCGTTTAAGTTCCGAAGACTTGAAATGGATGCGTGGCTTACCGATGACCGGAAAAATCCAAACCACCCACGGCAGATTACGTTTTATGCACGGACTGCCCGACGACCCTGATGCAAGGGTGGACATGGCAGATTCACAAAAAAATTTGAACGAACTGCTCGAGAAACTCAGTTGCCAAATTTTTATCACCGGGGGTAGCCACGTCCCAAGTATGCGCGAAGTCAACCAAGGGTTCATTATTAACCCCGGAAGTGTTGGTTTAAGCCTCAACGGAGAACCCGGCGCGGACTGTGCAATTCTGGATTTTACAGGGGCAAAATTACGAGTTGAACTCTTAAAAGTAAATTATAATTTGCAAGCGGCGGCTTTTGATATTCTCACTTGGGATTTACCCAGTGTAATTGCCGATGTGATTAAAAACGGCACAGCCAAAAAATAAGGCTCAAAAAGAAAAACCCACCGTTTACACAGTGGGTAATCTTTGGTGACCCCGACGAGAATCGAACTCGTGTACTCGCCTTGAAAGGGCGATATCCTAACCGCTAGATGACGGGGCCAACCCTAAATCGGTCAGCGCAGAATGGTATCAGAAGAAAGTAGAAACGTCAAGGGGCGTTGAAAATGGGTTCTCGAGCCGAGGAGTAAACTCGAGAACCAACACAAGGAGTCTAGGCATGAACCGCTAAAACATCGGTCAGTAAATGCACCAGTTTGTCTCGCAAAATAGTAAATTCTGTACTTCGGGTGAGTTCGGCTCGAGGGCGTGGGCGCTTAAAAGGCACATCAATAATTTCTTGAATCCGAGCTTTAGGACCGTTACTCATAACCACAATTCGGTCAGAAAGGTAAAGCGCTTCGTCTATGTCGTGCGTCACCATAACCACGGTTTCAACTCCGCTTTCACCTGTCCACATCTCATTGAGTTTATCCTGTAAAGTACCTCTGGTCAGCGCGTCAAGCGCCCCAAAAGGCTCATCCAAGAGCAGCACCTTGGGGTGAGTTGCAAAAGCCCGAGCAATTGCCACACGTTGTTTCATTCCGCCCGACAATTCACTTGGGCGTTTATCCTTATGCGCCCATAAACTGACCGCCCGAAGAAAAATCTCGACTCGAGCCTTAATTTCAAGCGCCGCCAACTCTGGACGTGCCGCTTCAAGCGCCTCAGAAACATTCTGGTAAACATTAAGCCAAGGCAGCAAAGAATAATTCTGAAACACCACTGCCCTATCTGGACTTGGTTTTAGAATCTCCAAGCCATCCAAGCGAATACTGCCTGTACTTGGCAACTCGAGACCCGCAATCAAAGAAAGTAATGTACTTTTACCGCACCCCGAATGCCCAATCAGACTGACAAACTCACCTGCGTGAATCTCTAAGTTGACATGCTCAATCGCCGTATAAGCCCCAAAAGACTTAGAAACCCCGTTAATCTCGAGACCCGTAGCGCGTTGTAAATGCGCTGCTGTCAGTACCGCACTGGTGGAAATATCACTGTACATGTGTCTCCTTCGGAGAGGCAAAGGGCGAAGGTTAAAAGGTTAAAGTAAAAAAGTTTTTACCTTTTTACCTTTCTTGACCCTAAAGATGCACCTCACGGGCTGGGTCGCTTTCTGCTTTTTACCCTGCTCTTAAACCGTGTAGGTTACTTTTTTCTGCGCCCATTCAAAGATTTTGTCGAGCAGTAAACCGGTGATACCGATGACCAGAATGGCACTGATGACTTTTTCGTAACTGAGGGCGTTGTAGGAATCCCAGACAAAAAAACCAATGCCACTTGCGCCGCTTAACATTTCGGCAGCCACAATCACCATCCACGCCACACCAAACGACAAACGAAGCCCGGTTAAAATATGCGGCAAGGCAAAGGGAATCAGCACTTGGCGCACGTAACGATCGGTAGTAAAATTAAAGACTCGAGCCACGTTTTTATAATCTTTTGGCACACTGGCAACCCCAAAGGCAGTATTGAGAACGGTTGACCATAGGCTGGTAATGAAAATCACAAAAAGCAGCGCATTTGGCGTGGATTTTAAGGCAACCAAAGCAATCGGATACCATGCAAGCGGCGAGACAGGACGCAACACTTGGACAATTGGATTCATTAGGCGCTGCATGAACGGAATACTGCCCATCAGCATCCCAAGTGGAATTGCGACAATTGCCCCAAGCAACCACCCGCCCGAAACTCGAGCTAAACTTGACATCAGTAAACGCCCAATGCCTTGGTCATTTGGTCCAGCATTCCGAAACGGGTCTTTGATTAACTCCCAAAACACCACGGCTGTGGCTTGAGGCGTTGGTAAATCCGCCCCAACGAAGTAACGCACAATGTACCAAACCCCAAGTACCAAACCAATGCTTAACGCCCCAATGCCTAGACTCGAGACGACCACTGGAATTTTAATCGGCTTAACGGGTTTTAACTCGAGTGGTGCGCTTGAAACTTGTTGATTCATATGAACTCCTTTGAGGAAAGAGAAAAGAGGAAGGAGAAAGTCTAACCGCTTTGTTTTCCTCTTTTCTCTTTCCTCTTTCCTCCTAAACGCTCTTCAAATACGCGGCTGGGTTATTGGGGTCAAATCTGGTGTCCTCAAGACTTGTAGTGAATGGTTTCATGTCGTCGGTAGGAACAGCGATGCTCATTTCTTTAGCGACTTGTTCATAGAGATCTTGCATAATCAGTTTGTTGGCAACGGCTTTGTAATCTGGGGCGGTTTTTAAGTAGCCAAAACGCTGGTACTGTGCCATAAACCAAATGGCGTGCGAAAGGCGCGGATATGGGGTTTTGCCGCCCCTAAAGAACTGCATTCTGTCCTCGAGAAATTGCTTAACCCCCAATCCAGCCCCCATGTCGTAGCGTCCCTCGAGACGCGCCCCAATCACTTCTGGGCTGGCATTGACATACTGGGCTTGCCCGATGGTGGCGGCAGCTTTGCGGATATTGGGGATGTTGTCGAGCCATTGTCCAGCCTCGAGAATGGCTTTCATGATTTTTTTAACGGTATCGTCTTGTTCGGCAAAGTCTTTATTAAAGACCAAGGCTTTTTCTGGGTGATGCCGCCAAATTTCTTGGGTGGTGATGGTCGTAAAACCGATGTCCTGCTGTGCGCCGACACCATTCCAAGGCTCACCAACGCAGTAGCCAACCATATTGCCGACTTTCATATTGGCAACCATTTGTGGCGGTGGAATGGTGATGATGCGTTGTTTGCTGCTGGTGCTGGCATCTAGCCCTGCGGCGGCTAAGTAATTGCGAAGCCAAATATCGTGTGTCCCACCGGGGAAAGTCATCGCAAAGGTTGTGTCTTTGCCTTCGGCACTAAGTTTCTCGAGGGCGGGTTTGAGTTTCTTCAGGTCGCGCCCAACCGTACTTAAGGTTTTTCCTAGGGTGATGGCTTGACCGTTGTTGTTGAGAATCATGGCAATTTTCATTTCTTTGCCAGCTTGTCCACCAATCCCGTTATAGACACTAAACGGCATTCCAAAAAGGCAATGAGCGCCTTGAATATCGTTGTTTAGAACTCCATCACGCAGCGCAGCCCACGATGCTTGCTTGACAATTTCGACCTCCAGACCATATTTTTTGAAATAGCCAAGCTCTTTTGCCATCACCAAACTGGCACAGTCGGTCAGGGCGATAAAGCCAAGACGAATGGTTTTCTGAGCGCTGGCTCGAGAAAAAATTTGTGGCGCAGCAAAAACGGCACTGGCGGCGGCGGCTTTTTGAATGAATTCCCGACGATTGATCTTGGACATAAATACTCCTTTTGTTGACATGGGCTAGTCGGCTGCTTGTTGACATGGGCTAATCGGCTGCAATGGTTTGGCTGGGGGTACGGCTGGGGATTTGCAGAATGTGTTCGCCACTGGTGCGAACCAACTCGAGTTCGGTTTTTAGGCGTTCAATCTCGAGACGCAAGACCGCCACATAGAAAATAGCGAAACTCAGCAGGGTCAGCACGGTTAAAACAATAAAAATAATTTGTGGATAGCTTTTGCCAAGGGCAGCAAATAATAGCGGCAGAGCAAATCCGCCAAGTCCGCCAAGCAGTCCGACTAAACCACCAACCACGCCTATATCCTTGGCGTACCAATGGGTGACTAATTTGTAATTACTGGCTTTGCCAACCCCCATTCCAATGCCAACCAGCACAGTCAGGCTTGTAAAAATCGGCAAGGTAATGAGGCTGGCTGGCAGCGAAAGCGCAGCCACGGCAATCATCATCACCATAAAAGAAGCCAAGGTAATCGGACGAGCGCCAAATTTATCGGATAAATAGCCACCCAATGGGCGCAGTAAACTGGCTGGGAAAATAAACAGCGCCGTTAATAAACCTGCGGTACTGAGCGGCAGATTGTAGACATCTTCGTAGTATTTGGGTAGCCACAGCGCAAGGGCAACATATGCTCCAAAGAAAATCACGTAGTACAAACCAAAACGCCAAACCTGAATTTTGGTTAAGGGGCGCAACCACTCGAGCATGGTTTTACGGGTTGTGGTGGCTTTGTCCTTTGGGGCGTAAAGCCGAATAAACAGCGCTGCCAAAACCAAGGCAATCCCGAAACTAAACGGCACAAACCGCCAACCGTAAAAAAACAAGCCACTCGAGGCTGGAATAATGCCAATCATGGTTGGGGCAAGTAATTTGGTAATACTTGCGCCAACATTACCCGCGCCAAACGTACCAAGGGCTAAACCACTTTTTTCTTTTGCCACCCAAGTTCCAATCCAAGCGTTGCCTATCGCAAAACTCACACCAGCCAAACCAATAAAAAAGGCAAGCGTTAAAATACTCGAGTAGGTCGTTAAAGTTGGTAAAATAAAAGCCGTACAAGCTGTGAAGAGCATAAGCGCCACAAACATATTGCGTCCGCCATAACGTTCCGCCATGATGCCCGCCGGTAAACGCAGCAGCGAACCCGTCAGGATTGGCACAGCCGTTAAAAGCGCAAATTGTGAATCGGTTAAGCCCAGTTCTTTACGCAGTGCCAAACCAACAATTGAAAACATCACCCAAACCGCAAACATCAGCGTAAAGCCAATGGTGGCAGCCGTGATCACTCGGGCTTCTTGGGTTTGCCTAAAAACAAAAGTATTGTTTTTGCTGCGGTTACGACCAGCTTCTCGAGTGGTTGCCCCAGACAGCAGTGCGCTGTACCCCAAAGGCAGTTGATGAGGTGCAAAAATTGGGTTATGTGCAGGAATTTCAAGGCTATCCGAGATTCGCGTCAGTTTAGCTGGTGTGACCTTAAAGTCTGGCATTTTACTGGTTGGGTCTAAGGTGGCTTTGGTCAGGCGGTTGGCGTTTTCTAGTCCAGCGTAATGAAAAGTGGTAAAAACCGTGTCCTCACGAATAGAATCTTGAATCTGTACTTCAAAATCCGCACTACCAGATTCGGTACTGACTCGGATTTTTTCGCCCTTTTGCACCCCATGTTTTTTAGCAAGGTTCGGGTGAATCTCGAGAACCGCATGAGGTGCTTTTGGATTCAGTTTATGGTTGCGCCGTGTTTGTGTGCCGCTTTGGTACTGATGGGCATTGCGTCCAGTCGTGAAATAGACAGGGCGTTCAAAACTGGCAATTTCACTTGGTAAACGGTACACAATTGGCTCGAGATGAGCCAGTCCATCGGCATGGGCAAAGCGAATCTTGAATGGTTCGGGTGTTCCCGCATGTCCAAGGTCGGTACAAGGATAAAAAATGCCGTTTGGCTCGAGTTTCTCATACGTTATCCCCGAGTAATCGGCACTTGAACCTTTAGTAGCGGCAGCAAGTTCTGTAAAAATTTCTCGAGGGTTGCTAAAAGCAAATTTATCTGTTTGCCCTAAACTTGCAGCCACAGCACAGAGAATTTCCCAATCGGCTTTGGTATCTCCGGGTAAATCTGTGACGCGACGACGACGCAAAACCCGCCCTTCGAGGTTGGTCATTGTGCCATCCTCCTCGAGCCACATGCTGCCCGGCAAGACCACATCGGCAAGTTGGGCAGTTTCGGACAAGAAAAAATCTATGACCACCAAATGCTCGAGTGAACCAAGATTTCGCGTGACAGCCGTACTATTGGCAGCACTGACGACTGGGTTTGAGCCAATCACCAATAAACCCTGAATGCTTGTGCCACACGCTCCAAGTAATTCCTGAGCGCTTAAGCCTTTGCGCGGTAATTCGGTTTCTGCAATGCCCCAAAAATCCGACATGAAGGCTCGAGCGGCAGGGTCTTCGATTAGACGGTAGCCCGGTAATTGGTCGGCTTTCTGCCCATGTTCACGTCCGCCTTGTCCATTGCCTTGACCAGTTAATGGCGCATAAAAACCACCCGTTGCCAGTGCCAAGTTAATTAGCGCTTTGATTGTTTCGACCCCTCGAGAAGACTGTTCTGGACCACGCCCCGACAAAATCAGCAACTTACCTTTTAAGGCACTTGTGCCAATCACCCGAGCCGTTTCGCGGATAACCACGGCATCCACACCACAGCGAGCCGCCGCCCAAGTTGGGGTGCAGTAACGAACACTCTGAGCCACTGCCTCCCAGCCCGAAACCCGAGACTCGAGAAAATCTGTGTCAATCAAATCCTGCGAAATCAAGGCATTCAGTAAACCCAGTGCCAATGCCAAATCGCCGTTTGGTTGAACTGGAATATGCAGTGTCCCAAGTTTGGTGCTGGGTGTAGCCCTTGGGTCTACGACAATAACAGGAGCGCCGTTTTTACGCGCCCGAGCCACAAATTGCGAGACTGGCGGCAGGGTCTCGGCAAGGTTACTGCCCCACAGCACAATGCAGCTTGCTTCGGAGACCTGCTCGAGTGGAAATGGCAGCCCCCTGTCCATGCCGTAAACAGCTTTCATAGCAGCCCCAGCGCTGCTCATGCAGTAACGCCCATTGTAATCAATATTGGCGGTTTTTAAGGCAACTCTGGCAAATTTAGCCAGTAAATAGGTTTTTTCGTTGGTCAGGCTACCGCCACCAAAGACCGCAAAGGCATTGTTGCCATACTCAGCTTGAATTTTTTTGATGTTTTTTGCCACTCGAGCCAGAGCATCATCCCAAGAGGCTGGCACAAGTTCGCCATTAACGCGGATAAGCGGGCTTAAAAGCCGTTCTTGGTGGCGCGGTTCGTCCAGTGCCGCCAAACCTTTTTTACAGACACTACCGTGGGCTACTGGACAAGCAGGGGTACTGCGAAGCGCTAGTAATTCGTTACCTTTATGTTCGATTTCAAAAGTACACTGCACCGCGCAATACGGGCAAGTGGTCAGGGTCACTTGTGTCTCGAGAAATCCCTCAATCATCGGCGGCTGCCTCGAGTTCAGGGGCAATCAAATGAGGTAAGTATTCTCGAGTCAAGGCGACCAGTTTTTCGGGCAGTTCGGTAATTGGTACACGTTCAAGAATTTTTGTGGCAAGTTTGGCGTTGCGTCCAATCATCCCGCCAACGTACACATCCACAGCTTCAACCATCATGCCATCTTTTTTAACTTTTGTGCCTTGTAAACCAAAATCACCGATGTGATGACTGGCACAAGCATGTTGACAACCGCTC
>JBEGTV010000072.1:0-8574 GCA_041179225.1 Deinococcota bacterium
TCATCACCAAAGGACCCACCGATGTGCTTGACCACTCGAGCCGCGAATGGAGTTATGGCAGCAAACTGATTATTGACGGCACACAAAAAACTTGGGAAGAAGGCAAAGCCGTTCCGTGGACACCTGCCTTTGCCCGTGATACGCACAGCCTACCAAAACTCGAGGGGATTCTTGAACAGAGCCAACCCGGAGGCGGAATCTGGTGGGTTGCTTTACAAAAAACCAGACCACACCAAGGACTCGAGCTAGGCAAATTATTAGCTGCTACCCCTGAAGCGGCTGGAATTCGCTTAATTGCGATTGTGGATGATGAAACCAATGTCTTAGACCCCGAAGATGCTTTTTGGACGTTACTCAATAACATAGACCCCGAACGAGACTCGAGTATCGAAAAAGGAGCAACTGGTCAGGTGTTGGTGCTGGATGGCTCGAGAAAAATTGCCGAAGAAGGCTTTACTAGAACCTGGCCTCCTAAAATTTCTATGCCTCCAGAAATAGCCAAACTGGTAGATACCCGTTGGGAAGAATACAAATTGGGTGTTCCATGCCCTAAGTCTCCAACAGGAAGGCTATGAGAAAAACCTCAAAGCTGATAGCCTTTTTCATCCCTGCCACGGGCTGTACCCTGCTTTAACAAAGTACAATCCGTGAGGGGCAACATTTTTCCCTGCTTGGTCTCGGTTTTTTGACTCGAGAACCGACAGGACATCTTCGGATTTGAGTTTGCCACTGCCAACTTCGATGAGTGTTCCAACAATTCCGCGCACCATGTGCCGTAAGAAGCTCTCGCCAGCAATGCGTACTTCGATGTATTCGGTGCTTCTCGAGAATGGAGCAGAGACGGCTCTGACATCGCAGGACAGCACTTCGCGTTCGGTGTGGCGTTCTTCTCTTGTGGCAAACGCGGCAAAGTCATGTTCACCAATTAAATGTGCGGCGGCGTGACGCATTGGGGCGACTTCGAGTCGGTAGGGTATCCACAGGGCGCGGCTGCGTTCTAAGGCACTTGAAGTTGGTGTGTTGAGAATTCGGTAACTGTAGGATCGCCAATTGCAAGAAAAACGTGCATGGAAATTTGCGTCGGTATCAGTGCAATTGAGGATTCGGACATCGGGCGGCAAACGGGCGTTCAGGGCTTTTAAGACATTATCGGCAGGTGTGGTAAATCCCACATCCACATGAACAGGCATCTCGAGGGCATGAACTCCCGTGTCAGTACGTCCGGCTGCCATTGGGCGGTTAAAACGACCAAGCGGCTCGAGAGCAGCTTCTAGGACTCCTTGGATGGTACGTTCACCCTTACTTTGGACTTGCCAGCCTTTGAAATCTGTACCGTCCCACTCGAGATTCAGTCGTAAACGCCGCCAATTGGGAGGCAGACGGGTTTGCTGCGCCATCATTGTCGCAGTGGAATCACTTTCTAAGCTCATGGATTACGAATTGTACCGTGAAACATGAGACTCGGCTGACAAAGTTCATTTGTGATAAAAATACATCGCGCCATGACAAAAATCAGGTACACTCGAGCCATATGTGGTTCAAAACCCTTGTTTTAATCGGATTACTCCTCTTTTCGGTGGGAGCGGCACAACCGCGTAACCCCCATGTCTTGCTGTTACGGGTTTTACTTGGTCAACAAAGTAAAGTCTCGATTCTTATGCCTGCCAATCACAGTGCTTTATTTGCTGACGGCACAACCATTTCCAGCAGCGACACTGCCCTTGAGTGGCGTGTTTCGGTACTGGGTAACGACATTGGCATTGAAACGGCGACTGGTGTTTTTGATACAGGCAAAGACCGTTTAATTCTGCAAAGCAACACCAGTTATTTTCAGTACAACGGCAAACTCTACCGTGGTGCAGCCGTATTGCTTGCTCGAAACGGACAAGTGATGCTGGTCAATGCCGTGGATGTCGAAGAATACGTGCGCGGTGTGATTCCGCTCGAGATGCCAACCCATTGGCAAGACGAAGCCTTAAAAGCCCAAGCAGTGATCGCCCGTACTTACGCGATAGCCAACATCAACTCCAAAGCCGATTATGACTTGTGCGATTCTGAGCGCTGCCAAGTGTACGGTGGCGCAACCGCCGAAACCCCACGTGGTGATGCGGCGGCTGCCAGTACACGCGGCTTAATTCTGAGTTATGGCAATAAGCCAGCCCGTACCTACTTTCATGCTGAAAGTGGCGGTTTTACCGCCTCGAGCCGCGAAATCTGGGGTGGCGACTTGCCGTACTTAACTGCTCGCCCAGACCCCGGCGGAGTCTCGAGTCCCAATGCTTGGCGGGTCACGGTTTTGCCAAGCACAGCCCAAAGTGTGATCAACCGATTTGTTAATGTTGGTACTTTCCGTAGTATGCGGGTATTGGAACGCACCGAAAGCAACCGCCCAAGTATCATCGAAATTGTTGGTAGCAGCAGCACAACTAAAATTACTGGAACGAGCATCTACACTCTTGCACGGGCATTAGGTGCAAAAAGCAGCATGATTGATATTGTCTCGAGTAACCCTTTGATTATTGAAGGCTACGGCAATGGTCACGGCGTAGGCTTATCGCAGTACGGAGCGCGGTACTTTGCCGCTCAAGGATACGGCTACACCCAAATACTTGGCTATTATTACCCTGGTGTGGGCATTGGGGCTTACGCGGTGCAGTGAAATATTACCCGAGCCATTCTTCTCGAGTGATAAATTTCATGCTTCTCACGGCTGCAACGTATCATGGGTAGCTCGGAGTTTATGCGTAGATTCTTTTTTCCTTTTTTGTTACTTGTGGCACTTGGTGCGTGTGGTTTTTGGTCGTTTCCTGCTTGGGGGGTGATTTCAAGATTCGCAGCTTTTCCCAATGCACCTAAAGAACCCATTACCTTTTTACTGGCTGGGGTAGGACATCATTATGTGGGGTATCACACCCGTGGAACACTCGAGAATGATTTTGAATTGGGTTTAACCGATACGATGGTGTTGGTACAACTCAATCCTGCTCAAAAAGCCATTAAATTACTTTCGATTCCCAGAGATACCCATGTCGGAGCGGGCAACACCACCAAAGATAAAATCAATGCGGCAATGCTTGGGGGTTTTGACTCGAGTGTCCGAGCCGTAGAGGGGCTGTTAAATCTAAAACTTGATGGGTATTTATTTGTCTCTATTGATGGCACTAAAGCCCTTGTAGATGCCCTTGGTGGTGTCAAATTATATGTACCTCAAGCCATGCAGTACACCGATAAAGCCGCGAAACTCGAGATTAACTTAAAATCGGGATTGCAGGTTTTAACTGGACAAGAAGCCGAAGGTTTTGTTCGTTTTCGTTACGATAACCTTGGCGATATTGGACGCACCCAACGACAACAAGCCTTTTTTCGGGCGTTACTCGAGAAATTACAACAACCAGAGTCTTGGGGGCGTTTACCGCAACTGGCAAAAGTCTTTGAGAAACACGTGCGTACCAATTTAACTCGTACCGAAGTTGGCGGCGCATTAGGCTTTTTATTACAGCGCCCCCGAGTGGATACCTTGTTGTTACCGGGGGATTTTGGGCGATTAGGACGATACTCTTTTTGGATTCCAAATACCCAAGCCGTGGCAGCCTTGGTGGAATCGAATTTCCGCAACCAAAAAGACAAACCAGCCCGTGACCCCTTTGAACTCAGTATTGCCATTGTGTCTGATGATCAGGCGCGTGCCAAACGCGCTCGAGAAAAATTACGAGGCTCGGGTTTTCGTTTTGTCTGGCTAGCAGATGTCAC
Organism: Deinococcota bacterium; assembly: GCA_041179225.1. GTDB lineage: Bacteria > Deinococcota > Deinococci > Deinococcales > JAAFIG01 > JAAFIG01. The sequence continues at coordinate 3,751 of JBEGTV010000072.1, forward strand.
CACTGGCGACCCAAGTAAAACCGAGGTTTTATCCTCGAGTAATTTGCTCGAAGCTCGGGTGATTCGCACCACTTTAGGCATTGGCACAGAACGAATCAGTGGCGAGGGGGTACTAGGGGCTGATATTACTGTTCGGCTGGGCGCAGATTACTAAACCAGTCTAAAGATGGGTTCTTCCTCATGTATTTTTTGGTAGATTAGGTCACAATCATGAGCGAAAGTCCAGTCAATCAGATTCCTCAAATGGGTTTTAATAAACTCGAGTTAGAAAAGCGCCTCACTGAAGCCACGATGCTCAAACACATTGTGGCTACCGCAGGCGCTCCACTCGAGCCAGTCACCGTTTTGAATGTGATTTGTGCTGAGTTGATCGAAGTGGTTGGGGTGCAACACGCTGGTTTTGCTCGACTGAACGAGGACGGTGAAGCCCTAACCATCATTTCTGAGTATGGCGAAGGCAACACTGGTAATTTAGGGGCGCAGATTTCACTCGAGAACAACCAAATCACCCAATTGGTTTTATCCAGACGGCAACCCGTGGCGGTACTGGATGCCCAAAATGACCCCCGAATGGGAGCGGCTCGGGAAGTCGCTAAAGCCTTTGGGGTGGTGAGCATGTTGATTGTACCAATTATTGCGGGGCGACGGGTGGTTGGCACATTGGGTTTAGATTCGTATTCAAGACGCGAATTTAACGAACACGAAATTGATATTATTCAAAGTGCTTCGGCGGCAGCAGCCCCTCTGCTCGAGAATGCCGAATTGTTTGATCAGTTAAGAGCCGAATTGCGGCATCGTCAACAAACCGAAACCGAACTGCGCCGCTCGAGAATGATTTATCAAGAATTGGTTAATTCCTTAGAAGGCGTGGTTTGGGAAGGAGAATTTCGTGATGGTGGACTGCATTGCACCTTTATTAGTCGTCAAGCTGAACGATTATTTGGATACCCGAGCGAACGCTTTCTAGGTTTAAGAGAAACGAACCTTTGGAGTCAAGTTTTTGGGTCTGATGATTGGGCAGCCATGAATCTGCGTTTGCGTCATGCCACCAAAACCCTCGAGCCACTCGAAATCGAGGCTCGAGCTTACGACGACCAAGGAGAACTGATGTGGGTTCAAGACCGCATTACGTTCGCCCAAGTAGAAGAAGCTGTACGGGTGCGTGGTTTAATGGTCAACATCACCGAACATAAACGCTCGGTGCGTTTAGAACGTGAACGCAATCAAATTCTCGAATTGATTGCTCGAAATATCGAACTTGAAGAAGTCATGGCACGAATTTGTGAATTGGCAACCACACAATTTCAACGGGCTGGTTGCGCCATTAGTGCTTTACGAAACGGTAGCCTCGAGTTACTTGCCACGCATGGCTTACCCAATAGCATCCGCACTTGGTTACAACGTCCGCTCGAGCGGCCCGTTTTTGACACTTGGGTCAAGCAACTTGAATTTGATGTGCAAAGCATTTCTGACCCACGTTTAAGTCATGAGGAACAAGAATTGATCGTCAAACACGATTTTCGTACCACTCGCAGCTTACCGATTTTGGTATCTAATCAAGCCATTGGCGTGGTCACAGTCTTTTTACCCAGCACCACCAATCGCAATTTTCGAGTGCTGCACACCACCACCGAATTGAGCGCGATTGCGATTGACCGCAATACCTTACTTGAACAACTCGAATACCGTGCCACCCACGACCCACTAACCAATTTAGCGAATCGGGCTTTGTACCAAGAGCGTTTAACCCAAGCCATGCACGAAGCCGACCTACAAAAAAGCTCGGTGGGCTTACTCTACATTGACCTCGATAATTTTAAGTTCGTCAATGATAACTTTAGTCATGCCACAGGCGACGAGTTACTAAAGAATATCGCCCGGCAATTAACGGCTGAAACCAGTTCCTCGAGTACCGTGGCGCGGCTAGGTGGCGATGAATTTGCTGTGATTTTACCAAATTTACAAGAACCAGAAGAAATTACCCAAATTGCGGCTCAACTCGCCAAAAGCCTGACCACAAAAGTAGTCATTGGTACGCATCAGCACGAAGTTTCTGCCAGTATCGGCATGGCAATTTATCCAAGAGATGGAAGCAGTGCCGATGCACTTTCTAACGTAGCAGATCATTCGATGTACCGCGCCAAAACCAGTTCAATGTCCAATGCCACAGCCAGTTCAATGTCCAGCCCCAAAGCCAAAAGATGATAAAAAACTCTGGGCAACCAATACTGATTGTGCTACTAATTTGCCATGCTTAGAACACAGTTTTTTAGTGTTATTTGGGATAGACTTCTGATCATGCGAATTGCCGCTTTAGGGTTAGTTCTGGCTTTGGCTGCTTGCGCCCCAACAACGCCGTCTCGAGTCACAGGGCAAACTGGGACGGCAGCAAATGTGGCATTTTATCCGAGTCAGTCTGGGGCAATTTGGCAGTACCTAAAAGATGGTGAACGTGGCGATAGCACTCCATATACCCTGCGAATCGAAGGACCTCAGAGTTACAACGGACGGATATTGACTGGAATGCGGTTTTTTGGACGTGGACAAGACATTAGTTACTTCCGACAATTTGATGAACGTGGCGTGCAACTAATTGCCCAAGGTTCACCGAATTTCTATGATTTGGTCTATGAAACCCCGATTCTCGAGTACCCACCGCAAAAAGACTTGGTGATTGGTAAAACTTGGAGTGGTACAAGCAATGCGACGCTGACCATCCCCAAGCAAACTCCACAAAAACTGCGTTACACTTATCAATTCAGGGTCGTGGCTAAAGAAAAATATCGTGTCGCCAACACAGATTACGATGCTTTTTTAATCTTGCGCGATAACCGTTTGGAAGATTTAAGCGGCAAGTCCGACCCCGTAATTGAATCGCAAAGAATTCGTTTTGTGCCATTTATTGGCGAAGTCCAATCCCGCGAGGGTTTGGTTTTGATCAATTATAACTTTAAGCAGTAGTGTTTGTTGTAAAGCCCCCAAGGAGTACCTTATGAGCGTCCTAGACCGTGTAAATCTACCAGAAGACCTAAAAACCTTAGAACTTGATGAACTCGAAATTTTAAGCCAAGATGTGCGAAACGAAATCATTCGGGTTTGCTCGAGGGGTGGATTACATCTGGCTTCGAGCCTTGGGACAGTTGAATTGACTGTGGCACTGCACAGGGTTTTCTCGAGTCCAAAAGACAGGTTACTCTGGGATGTTGGGCATCAGGCGTATGGGCATAAAATTCTGACCGGTCGTAAAGCCCAGATGGATACGATTAAAAAAGAAGGCGGCTTGTCTGGTTTTACCAAAGTATCGGAAAGCGAACACGATGCGATTACTGTTGGACATGCCAGCACCAGTTTAGCCAATGCTTTTGGTATGGCACTGGCTCGGGATGCCCTAGTCAAAGATGGTCTGTCCGAAGATTTCCATGTCATTCCAATTATTGGTGACGGGGCTTTAACGGGTGGGATGGCACTAGCCGCCCTGAACAACATTGGTTATAAACAAACCAAAATGCTGATTGTCTTGAATGACAACGAAATGAGTATTTCCGAGAATGTTGGCGCAATGAACGCTTATTTTCGTACCCTGCAAGTTCAGCGTTGGTTTCAAAGTGCCGAGCAAGGTGGTAAAAAACTGGTTGGCAAAGCCTTGGGGGGTTTGGTCTCGAGGGCAAAAGATGCTGCCAGAACTTTTTTTGACCCACACAGCAAAAATCCGTTTACGGCTATGAACCTGCGCTATGTTGGACCAGTAGATGGGCATAATGTCAAAGAACTGGTTTATCTGCTCGAGCATATCAAAGAACTTGAAGGACCAACGGTGCTGCACATTGTCACCCGCAAAGGCAAGGGCATGGACATTGCCGAAGAAAACCCGATTTATTGGCATAGCCCCGCCAAATTTGATGTGGACGACCCCGAAGAGGTTGGTAAGTCCTACACATGGTCAAATGCCTTTGGTGATGCAGCCATCGAAATCTGCCACGAGCGCAAAGATGTCTATATGATTACCCCAGCCATGCGCGAAGGCTCTGGCTTGGTCGAGTTTGCCCAAACCCACCCAGAACGTTACTTGGATACCGGCATTGCCGAAGAAGTGGCGGTTACGGCGGCGGCTGGCATGGCACTGCGCGGTGTGCGCCCAATTGTGGCAATCTACAGCACCTTCTTACAACGCGGTTTTGACCAACTGGTACATGATGTCGCCATCGAAAACCTCAATGTGATTTTTGCAATAGACCGCGCTGGCGTGGTTGGCGCAGACGGACCGACGCATCATGGGGTCTTTGATATTTCCTATTTGCGACTTGTACCAAACGTGCAAATAGGTGTCCCCAAAGATGCCATCGAACTTCGTGCCATGCTCAACACCGCCCTGACCATGAGCGGACCAATTGCGATTCGTTACCCGCGTGGTGGGGTTAAACCAGTCCCAGATGGCTCGAGCAAACAAATTGCTTGGGGAACATGGGAGCGTTTAGTCGGCGGCGATGACATTGTGATTCTGGCGACGGGCAATACCATTACTTATGCACTCGAGGCGGTCAAAGGCACAACAGGAGTCGGGGTGGTCAATGCGCGGTTTGTCAAACCACTGGACACCACCATGCTCGAGGGGATTGCACGTTCGGCTCGAGCGATTATTACCATCGAAGACAACACGATTATTGGTGGCTTTGGCAGTGCGGTTTTGGAGCATTTAGCCAGTCAGGACTTAAAACCAGAGGTGCGGCTTTTGGGTATTCCAGATCATTTTATGGATCATGCCGAAGTCAGCAGTTTGCACAAACAAGCTGGGATAGACACATCAGGAATCAAAAAAGTGCTGAC
>JBEGTV010000073.1:0-8541 GCA_041179225.1 Deinococcota bacterium
CTGAAACGTTCAGCACGGCTTTGTTCAGGGCGGCATTGGTTTGGGTGCTTGGGATAAACGATAATCTCGAGACAGTCCAACCTGCGCCACCGTGACAGGCTACACAACCACCGTTGTTTTTACCTGCGCTTGGCATTCCAAATAACTGCGCTCCTCTGGCAACGCTTTGTGGGTCTAAGAATTTAGCGGCGTTTGGAGGGCGAATACTTTTGGCGTAGGCTTCGATTTCATCCCAATCTTTGGTACAACTGGGTTTGGCTTCGTCTTGGCTTTCGCGCACTGGTTTATCGAGATTGCCACCCAAATCAACCCGTCGTTCTTCGTTCAGGTCGCCGCAACCATCAGTGGTGATTGCACCGAGTCCAGCGCTCACGTCTCGAGTATTGCGTTCAAAATCATGAATTTCATCAAAAACCGCTGTCCAATTGAGAATTCGTTGTTTTTGTTCGCCCTCACCATGACTGAATGTACCGTCCATACTGGTGGTTTGCCGTGGACCCGCCGCAAATGTCCAAGTGATGTTGTCAGATAAACCATCTGGGTGACAACTCCCGCAACTACTCCAGCTTTCTTTGCTCCAACGTCCTCGTCCTGTAAAGAAAAAGCGCTTACCTTTATTGACTGCCACATCTTTGCCAGTTGGCGCTTCGGTGCTTGGTAACGTAGCGATGACTTGTTGTACCGATAAATCAATTTCGGCAAGGTTACGACTGACCCAGCAGTTCACATAAGCTCGTGGTCCATCGTGGGCTGCGACAATACCCGTTGGATTCTGACAGGGTTTATTACCGTTTCTAGCAGTGCCAACATCAATTTGTTTATTGAAACTCGAGCCGATACTGATTCCTTTGACTTCATCAAAAACAACGCGTTGAACAATATCTGCGCCTTTAGAAACGGTATAGGCAATGTTTGAACTACCCGCAAAGGTAATGTCGGATAAATCAGCTAAAAAGTGCCGTGTTTGCCCAGCAGGAATCGCTTCGGCTACTTTTTTAGCTAAATTTACTGTACCAGCATTACCTAAATCTTCTTTGCGAGTCTCGAGGTTGCCAACGTACACAACAGGTTGGATATTGCCATTAAATTTCGGTGGTCCTTTGGGAGAAGCCGAAATCGAAGTCACAAAAACTTTTTGACCTTGAATCGCGGCTGCATAAAATTGATTCGGACTGGTTTTGACCGTGCCTGCGTTTGTGCCGTCAGGGACAAAACCACTGTCTAGCGGCGCAAAACGAATCCCTTGGGTTGCCGTGTAATCCGAAACTTTGTAAACCCGTACTAAGCCAGTCCGAAGTTCATCGCTGGCTTCTGCGCCTGGTCCTTGCAATCCATAAAATTCTGGGGTTAATAAAAATTCGTCGTTGTCATCCGAATCGCCGTCGTTGGTAACGGCAATACTGCGTACATTACTAACCGCCTCTATACTGGCAATAATTTTCATGGTTGCCGTGTCCACCACCGAAACCCGCCCTTCGGCAAATTCAGCAACGAATAACCTAGCGCCCGTTGGTGATAAAGCTACTCCTGTGGGTTCAGAACCCACCTCGAGCGCAGGGGAAACTCGAGGTGAGGCACTGGTTAAATCTGTGATTTTAACAACTGTGCCATCGGCACGGTTTGCTACAAATGCCGTGCGACCATCGGGGTGAATCACCACACTAGAAGGTTCAACTCCTGTTTTGATGGTACTGCGTTTTGTCAATGGTTCAGTATCAAAAACACTGACCGAATTGTTTTCTTGATTAACCATGACCACCAATTGGTCGTCATTAGAAATGGCTATTGTACCGGATTTAGAAGCTCGCTCGAGAATTGGAGCGCTTTGCGCGGCTGCACTGAGTAAATTGGGTTTCGTGACCATAGCTGTGCCAAAAATGACACCTAGCCCAAATAATCCAATTAGTGTGGTTGGTTTGAACACTGATTTCACCTCCAAATTTTTTTGTACAACTTGACCAGCAAAAAGTTTTTCCTGAACTAAGAACAGCGATGACACTTGAGAAGAAAGCATAGGAGGCGATACCTCTTTTGTGTCATCGTCTGCCTATGGAGGAGGCATACTCGAGGAGGGTTAAATAATGTCACCACAAACAATGCCAGCACCAGCACCTTCGGTAGCACCTGTGCCGCGCTGATGATGTTGCACATATGCACTGGCAGGAATTTTTGTGGTATCAACAATGGTTTCGGCACTGGCTTTACCATTTGTGTCAGCCGTTAGTTCGCTTAACAGAACAGCAACTGGTCCTGCCGCGTTGCATTTTCCATTGTGAATATGACCAATGTGCTTGGTATTGGCGGTTAAACCACTAACGGTCACAACAACTTTGGTTTTACCATCTGCTAGTAAAAATAATTCTGCTTGCCCTTTGGCGGTACTGGTCGAGCCATCGGCAAATAATCCCAATGGATTTAAGGTCATGACTCGACCATTTCCAATCGTATTGGTGGCTGGCGCACAAGAAACCATTGTGAAAGCAATTAACCCAAAGCCTATTAACGCATATTTCATAAATTACTCCTAGAAAACCTAAATCTGAGAAACGAAAACCGAGGTGCATAACTGAAAAATCAAGCCTCAATTAGTCAAAACGTACTGGTAATTGCATTGCCTCCCAATTCTGTATCTCCATAAAAAAATGAGCGAGTGCTTCCATGCTCGAGAACCGTTCTCGAAAAATTGCAGGCATCACCTGTACACTGGCTTGGAAACCATTCATCGAATCATTGGTAATGGTCACCATGACAGTCAATTTTTTAACAGGATCAGCTTCTGATGGTTTAGCTGTTTGAATAATGGTTTGTAGCATTTGCCTCCTCTTGAAATCATTGAGATTATGTTGCGACACACTTAGTAACGTTGGCATAACAATTAAAACTTAAGTCGTTAGAAACAGCGCAAATGCGTATTTCACAAATTGGTGAATCTACGGGTTGTTACCCTTACATAGACGGATAACGCAGAGGTTGCCAATAAGACCTTTTTAGCTCGAGAAAGTAAGTCGTACAGATTTAACCTTTGCTGCACAAATCAAATTCTTTTGTCACACAGATGTTACTAGGCTCAGAGCAGTATAGTTGCATGACACAGTTCAGACAATTAGAACAGCACCACCATTACTTACCGCCACCAACAGTCAAATCCAATCATCTTGGATTTATATTCAGAGAGCATAACGCTGGCGAGGCTTGGTATCAATTGAAGCAACAACCAGAGGCTTTTCGCCGTGGCGTTGTGGTGGTCACGTCAAATCCGTGTCCTGAATACGCCCTGGATTTACTCGAGTTAGGTATTTGTGCAGTTTTACCTATTGGTTTTTCAGAAGAAGCCATTGCAACCGTTTTAGAATTTGCTCAACACGGGGTCACATATAGTTTTCCACATCATTTTCCATCTTGTCTGAGCAAAAGTGAACGAGAAGTTTTTCGATTTATAGTTTGTGGCATGAGCAATTACCAAATTGCTCGGCAGATGCGTAAATCCATGCCAACTGTGCGAAATAAAATAAATCAAATGCTGAGCATTCTTGATTTGCAAAACCGTACACAACTTGCCATGTACTATTTGGGGCATTGGCAATTTCTAGGAAGGTCTATGAGCAATTTTATGTTAGCAGACTCTATGGCAACTCGAGTAGATTAAGCGCAATTGATGATGGTGAATGAAGAAATTCTTGCCATGTAACGGGTAGTTCAATACCTAGTTCAGTTTGCTTGAGCTTACCAAGGTTATAAATGTGCAGAATGGTTGTAATCTGATTTAAGTCTTGGAAAATACGCAAACCTAAACGTAGAAACTCGAGATTATAGGCATCCATCTCGAGCAGTATTCGTATCAGTTTGGGCGTGTGGTCATTGCGATTTTTTTGCAATTCTAATATGTCTTGGTGCAGTGTTTGAATCAGTTGCTCTCGAATACTTGAAGGGTGTTCGTTACCTAAGTCGTGAATGTAGATTCCGCGCCATAATTCTGGATTATGATGCTTTAAGTAAAGTTCGACATCGGTTTGAATTTCCTTGAGTACATAACCGTTCTCTGTGCGTAAAATAATGTCATGCCCATAAAAGCCACGCACTCGGTAAATCAATTGTTTTAAGGAAGCATTTGCTTGGGTTGTTTCGATTTCTGGGTAAAGCAGTTGAAGTAATTTGTTACTTGATACAGCAGGGTTTTGTTCTATTCTGGCTTCAAGTAATATCACCAAAAGTTCTTTGGCTTTACGTCCACGTTCACCCAAAGCATTTCCGTACCAACGCATTTCGCCCAGCACTTCTAAAGCGGGTATAGAACTTGGTTGTGTTATTCCAAAGTAACGACGATGAAGTTGCAATAACCCGCCTTGTTCGGTTTGTTCTAAATGTTGTCTTAGTTTTTCGGCATTGCCTGTGTTGTTTTTAAAACGTGTGTATTCAAGTAGTGCAGAATCAGGGCTAAATTCAAAGTACATCGGAATTTTGTTGAGTTGGGCTGTTTGGAATAAAATTTCGGCTCGGGCTTTCTGTCCTAATTTTTCGCAAGCCAAAGCATGAATGAGTTCGCTTTGACTCTTGTTTTCGCCTCGGAGTTGAATCAGTTGGCTGCGTAACTCGAGGGCTTTGGTGGGTGATCCAAAGGTGGCTTCGATTAAGGCTAAGGTATGCGTCGCCCCGCCTAGTAAATGATTGTCTTGGCTTTGGGTTGCTAGTTGTAAGGCACGTTGTGCATGGTTCAATGCTAAATTGTGGTCTTGGCGTTGCCAGTGTAAAAGCGCTGTGAACCGCTCGAGGTAACAACAATAATGGGTTTGTTGGTTGCGTTCCAGCACCAGGCGGGCTTCGCGCAACAGATGTTCGGCTTGGTCGGTATGACCGTGCTGCAAAGTGTAATACCCCAGTTCAGATTGGCGTTGGGCGTAGAGGACAGCATGACCGGACTGAGCCAGTAAATTCAGGCTTTGTTGAATATCGCTGATTGCTCCTTTTGGATTTCCGAGGGCGCTATGGGCATAGGCTCTCAGTTGATATGCGCCTTCGATTAAATCTGGATAAGCTGATGAAGTCGCAATAAAAGCGGTGCAGCGATGAATAGCAAATTTCCATTGGTGTTGTGCATGGGCAATAAATAAAGCCGCGTAACGCAATTGAGCCAATTCATAATTGCTTAAGGACTCGAGTTCTAAACCTTGTCCAATGACCGTTTGGGCTTGTTCAAACTTTCCACAATGCACACTGGCTCGAGCCACCGCTCTGGCGATGGTGGCACTTGGTATTTGGCGTTGCATCGTGGTTTCCCAAAAGTCCAGTAGTTTATTGTGTTGCAATCCACGATGCAGCACAATAATCTGGCTTTCGTGCCAGAGCGCAGTTTTGGGTTGCGCGGCAAGTAAGGCTTTTGCTTCGGTGTATTTACCAAGTCGTGCCAGAATTTCGATTTGTAATTTAATGATTTCAAATCGGTCAGGTGCGTACAAAATGGCTTCTTCGATAATACTTAGCGCTTCGGACAGTTGATGAGGTTGCAACCACGTAGCAGCCAATAGTAATAGTTCGGCAGGTGGTTGTTTTAACAATGCCACGGCTGCTTTGGCTTGGGCGGTATTGACCAATTGAACTTGTAAACGAGCCGCACTTAACCAATCTTGTAATTGAACTGCCTTTATAATCGCTTCCTCGAGATGTGCTAAATGCGTAGCTGCATCTAAAGTTACCCATTGCAAAAGTTCAGCCGCCGCGATGGGGTCTTGAGGTTTCAGAATGGCAAAAATTTGCTGCGCTAAAGTTGTGCGCTGCGAAGCATCTGCCGTTTCAAGGATGACTTCTCGGAATAAAGGATGGGTAAATTGGGCGTGCCTGAGAATACCTAAGCGCTCGAGCCGATGCGTCACGCTGGTCATTTTGCTTTGACTTAAGCCACTGCATAATTGCCAAATATCGTTACGAATCTGAGAACCAAGAAGTGCCGCACTACATAAGGCTTGGCTCATGGCGGTATCTCGTAAGGCTGATTCTAAAGCCTGTTCGATTAACACTTCGACCCGAGTTGGCAGTTTTGTATCCTTGGGTTCTCGCCAATACCAAGTTCGTGTGTCGTTCCAAAGATGCCCGAAACGAATCAGCCACTTAAAAAATTCTAAGGTAAATAATGGATTTCCTGATGTTCGAGCATAAATCCATTGGCTGACAGCACTGGGTACTAACCAACCCATTTCCCGCTCGAGTAAAAGATGGGTCGTAGCAAGGTCTAAACGCGGCACAGCAATGGTGGTGATGGGAAAATCTGGTGGTACTCGGCTGCTCATGACCATTGCAATCCCTTTGGTTTTTTGAATCTCTGCGCTTAATTTTTGCCAAAAAATTTGTTGAACAGCACTGGCTTCATGAATATCTTCAACACACAATAAACAAGGCGCTAACTCGAATAAAGTAGCGACTAAACTTTGAATCAGGGCTTCTTCGTTATTTTGTTTGGTGATCATGACTGACCAAGCCGGTTGTGGCACTTGTGGTAAGACCTCGAGAAGCTGAACAGCCTTATTTTTTGTGGCATGAATAGAAAAACAACGATACGGCAATAATCGAATTGTTTGGCTGAGTAAAAAAGATTTTCCCGCGCCTGCTTCGCCCCAAAGCCAAATCACTTGACTAGGATCGGTTTTTGTAAAACTTTCTAACCTTTGCACCAAATTCATTCTTGCCAGTCTACTGTTAGAAACCAAACAATAGGTGATTTCTCAATTTGGCAAATTGTTCACGGTACTAATGAAAAAATAACAGCAACGTTACTGGCACTTATTTAAGCTCTGACCCAAGGAGCTAACGCCGTGCAACCACAAGTTCAGTACCGAGTCTGTCCAACCTGCGCTCGAGCCGTTCCAATCACTTCTTCAGAGCATCACTGTATTAACGATGGTACAAAACTGCTCGAGTCTTGTCCGCGTTGCCAAGCCAGTATTCACTCACCGTATGCACTGCATTGCGGAAAGTGTGGTTTTGAATTCTCAACGCCGTATACCGCCCTCGAGCCTATACCTAGCGCTACAAAACCCCGTGGTTTATGGCTTAAAGCAGCCCTAATTGGCGCAACTTGCATGATTGTTCTGATTGGAGTTCTGAACCTACCCAAAGCCAGTATTCCCGAAATTAAAACTGTTTTTATTGGTCGGATTCCAAATTCAGATGCCCTGATTGCCATTGCCACTAAGGAACGTCGGGTACTGGCATATGTTTGCGATGGTAAAAAAATCAGTGAATGGTTCAAAGGGGTTGTCAACGAAGATAACAGCCTTGAATTGCAAAGTAAAAGCGGTGCAAGTTTAATCGTGCAAATAAATCCAAAATCGGCTCAAGGCACACTGGAACTTAGCTCTGGCAATTATGTGTTTAGCGCCTTACCGACTCGAGGAAAAGCCGCTTTTTACCGCAGCGAAGGAGCTAATCGTGTGGCTGGCTGGGTGATTTTACCCAACGGCACAACCAAATCGGCAATTGGTGTGAATCAAAAAATTGTGGCTGCCCCTGAAATCAACACGCCAAACACAGTTATGCAGTTAAAGCAATTGAATCTTAAACCTGCTTTACAAATAAATCCTAACCTCCCAAATGGTTATCCATTTTAATTTGCAGCCCTCTCAACCTCTTTAGAGGAACAAACCCCCGAGGTACACTATGAAACCGATCAGTCGTCGCACCGCCCTGAAACAATTCGAGTCCGTAGGAGCAGCCATTATGCTCAGTCAAGTCATTCCATTGGCTATGGCTGCACCCGCCAAAGTCAAAGTGATAGACATAGATAAACTCTTAAAGGACAACACAACCGTTGCATTTGAATTTGAATCACAAAAAGCACTTCTGGCTCGGATTGCCAAACCAAAAGCCGAAAAATTACCCAGTCATGTCCTCGAGATTAAAACCATTTCCGAAACTTTTTATGTGACCGCTTACACCACCACTTGCACCCACGCAGGTTGTGACGTGGATAAACCCAGCAGCGACCATCACTTTGACTGCCCTTGTCATGGTAGCCGCTTTGCCATAGATGGTTCGGTGGTGAACGGACCAGCCAGACAACCTTTGCGAGCCATTTTATTAAAACTCGAGGGTGAGACGTTATTCGCCATAGATTTTGTGAAATAAGACTGTTCACTACCAATTAACACAAGGAAAAATATGAACGACTTAGAACAACCACAGCAAAAAGCTGCATACACGCCCCCAAAACTCGAGCAGCACGCTTACGCCTTGGTGACAGGGGCAAGCCTACCGATTGGCACAACAGTGCTGCAAGACGAGGATTCTTTATGAAAAAAATTGTTTTACTCAGCGTACTTGGGGCTGCCCTGATGGTGGCTTGTCAAACCACACCCGTCGTTAAGCCTCCAAGTCAAACCCTTGGGATTCTCGAGGTGAGCCTTAATGCTAATGGTGTTTCTACGGCTCGGCTCGAGTCTGGACTAAAAACCCAAGGCGTTACGTTGCGCGAAGCTGATGTGGTCTTTGGAACTGGGACAACCCAAGTGATCAGTTCTACCGAATCAGTCTTTGATTTTTTGGTAGCTACTT